>JAGVUD010000181.1 GCA_019136435.1 Armatimonadota bacterium
TTTGTCACCCGCTTTTGCGCGGTGGGCGGCCGATCCGTTTATCTGAATGATGCCCGACAGCCGCTCTCCGGGAATCGCATACGTGATGAAACGCTGCCCGTTTGTCACGTTCCAGACATGCACCAGTTCGCCCTCGACGATGCCGGAGCGCTCCATCAGGTCGCTGTCAATAGTAATGCTCCCGATGTAGTCCACATCGCTGGACGTGACGGTCGCCCTGTGAATTTTACCCTTCAGAAGGGTCAGAAGACGCACGATTCAATACCTCTTGTCCGCTCGCTTGCCGCGCATGACCGCTGCCATGTGCGATCCGCCTGCGTTCAGATATTAGCATGCCTGCCCCGCGGACGTGCAGCCGGAGGCGTCCGGCGTCACTCGAGCAGCAGCCGCACGTCTTCGGCGGAACGCGTGATAAGAACCGGAATCAGACGGCCCGCGACACTCTCCATGGCCGCCACCCCCGTCGCCGAAACCACCGTGCCCACTGCCGGCCACGGGCCTTTGATGCGGACGCGAAGGCCGGCAATGCCGCTTCCGTCGTCGAGCCTGCTGCCGTCATCCAGATGGAAGTAGGGTCCCGTGCTGTCGGAGATGCCCGACGATCTCACGTAGCCCCAGCATCTGACGAGCAGTCCGGCCCCGTATGTGGCGCCGTCTTCCTTGAGTCCGGGTGTCAGGCTGCTTGCTGGCCTGAAAAGCAGGGTGGCCCCCGCCATCGAGAGCGGGGCGGGGACAGGCGATGCCGAGGATGTGACTACGGCCTCCGACGCGGCGAACTGCCTGCAGCCCTCCGAAGCTTCCAGCGCGCCCGCGAACGCGACCCGGTCGCCCGGCGCCGCCTCGAGCGGCGCGATCACACGCAGGGCGGCCGCCCGGTCGTCCTCCTCCACCCAGAACCCGCCTGGAACAGCACACGTCACAACCTTGTCCTGCAGCCGGACCAGCACGCCATCCGCCAGGTCCCACAGTTCCCCGATGCGCTCCACGTCCGCCGGAACGGCAACCGCGGCGCTTGCCACCGGCAGGCAGGTGAGACCGCGGCTGTCCCGCGCCCGCACATAGAAGTAGTATTGCCGGCCCCCCTCAAGGCTGAGGCCCGGAACAATGACGCCAGCTGTGGTTCCCGTGGAGGTCCAGCCCACGACATAGCCCGTGCCCGGGTCCTCGGGCTGCATCCCCACAGCGTATTCAAACTCGACGATCCGCGCCGTCCCGCGCTCGGCCACCCACGTTGCCTGAAGCGTATGCGGCACGGTCACCAGGCTGCCGGATGCGCTTATGCTCGTGATGGACGGGGGTGAGGCCGTGCGAATGCCAAACAGACGCCGGAAGCGCGCGATGTACCTCGACTGCCAGCAGTCCACGAAAACATAGTCCCCGGCAAGCGCGCTGTTCGCCGTGCTGGCGATGGTATAAAAGTCGGGGTCGGCCAGGTTGGCGGTGTCGGTGGACTCCTGGGCGATTCTGCGCCACGTCACGCCGTGATCGTTCGAGACCCACATGCACGACGCTTCGTCCGGCTGCGGGAACGTATCGCGGAAGCTGGCCATCCACACTTCGCCGTCCGGAAAGCTCTTGAGGCCGTAGCAGAGCAGGTCCGAGTGCGGCGGCATGGGTGTCTTCACAGCTGTGAGACCGCCGTCCGCGCTGCGCCAGACTCCGTTGTTGAAGTACGCCTCGCCGGACATGAGTATGGCCTCCGGCGTGAATGCCGCCACCGAGGACGCCCCCCGGGCCTCCAATGGAAGGGGCCCGAAGTTCATACCGTCTTCGCTCACGCTGAACTGCCGTGGGGAGTCACCATATGCGACATACCATCGCTCGCTGTACGGATCGTAAGCCACCGAGTGCACGTGCCGCAGCAGCGGGTGCGTGTCCGCGAGTTGGCTGTCTTCGTCAAAAGTGATCCCGTCAATCGAACGGTACAGATAGGCGTTGTTCGGCCCGTCGTCGTGTTTGAACACGCCCAGCATCCACATCGGCCGCCCGAGTATGTCCCGGCCGCAGTCGAAACCATTCGAATGAAACCAGGTGCTCGCGCTCGCGGGGGCGCGCAGGCCGTCTCTTAGCACCAGGTCATCTCCCGTGGGCGCCTTGCACGTCTCCCACGTCGCGCCGTTGTCCGTTGAGCGGTACACCTTTCCGTCACCCATCGCCGCGGCGTCGGAAGCGCTGACATAGACCGACCCGAACGGATCAGCGAAGATCGCGGTCACCGGTCCGCCGGCCAGCACGCCGAAGTCCTTCACGTCGGTGAATGTTTCTCCGGCGTCATCGGAGCGGTAAAGAACGTTGCTGTCGCTCGCGCCCGCGCCTGCGCACCAGAGAGTATTACCGTCCGGGCCGATAGCGCCCCGTCTTTTCTCGGGTATCTTCCTGAAAGTCTGAGCGGTGAGGAGGGTCTGTCTGACGGGATGAGGACTCTCGACTGTCAGGCAATAGCTGTACACGCGGTCTTCGGCGAGCCCGCCGTCCACGAACTCCTCCTCCGAGGTCCGCCCGGCGTGGACGAATTCCCCTTTCCCTTCGGCGCGCTGAATGCTCACTGCCTGAAACGCCGGGTCGGCGGGCTTCCTCCATTTCAGTACGATGGTGTTCGTGTCCCGGCATATTGCTTCGGGCTCCCCGAGAGCCCGTGTCCCGATCGAGACGACCGTGGCAGCGCCTTTCCGCGCGCCATCGGACGGGCGATAGGCGAACTCATCGGCTCCCTTGAAGGTGGGCCCCGGGGTGTAAATGAACGATCCATCCGGGTTGAGGCTCACCTGTCCGGACTTTGGCTGCACCCAGAGATGGGCCGTTATCGCGTCGTTGTCGTAGTCGGTGTCGTTTGCGAGCACGCCAGGAGCAGGCACGGTGAGGCTGCCGTCGTCCCGGGCGAGGAAGGCGTCGGCTGTGCCCTCCGGGGTGTGGTTCCTCTGGCGCACCTCGATGGTCACCGTCGCCGCCGGTGAGGCTTCGGCCTTGCCCACCACCTGATACATAAACGAGTCCACGCCCGCGAAGTGCTCGCCAGGCGTATAGACGAAAGAGCCGTCGGGACCGAGGGAAAGCGTGCCGTGCGCGGGCCCCGCAACGATCTCCGCGTGCACCGCGTCCCCGGCGTGGAAGGTGTCGTTAGCCAGCAGAAGCGGTGGCGAAAGCGACTCGTAAGCCGTTGCGAACAGCGCGGCGTACGCCTGCATGCCAGAGTCGTTCGGGTGCCAGTTGTATGCGCCGCCGCCCGGATTGTGGTTGGCCGGGTCCATGGCCACATCCTTTACAGACCGGAAGACGAGCCCCCTCTCGGCGCACAGATTGCCGATTACCGATTCTAGTTCCGTTTCGTGGTCGCATTGTATCAGGGGCACACCCGGAAGGCAGGGACGGTAGAGCGAACTCGAGTTCCAGACTCCGAAGCAGAAGATCTTCGGGCGGGGGGTGTTGTCGAGAAGAGCATCGAGCAGGTCGGCGTATGCGTCGCGGAACTCGTCGAGCGGCATCTGCCTGTCGTTCTCGCCCATCTGGACTGTGATCACATCGGCGTGATAGGCCTTATACGTCGCGACGATGCTGAGGGCGGCGGCTACGCTGCCGAATGGCTGGCGGGCGGTCCCGTTGTCGTACACCTGCGCCGCGCTCCGGCCGTCCCTGCCGCGCAGGAACGAGGCGATCAGCGCCACAAAGTCCTTGTCCGCGGCCGACGCGTACATGCCCCAGCCCGGGGGGGTATTGTTGTTCCACGATCCGGGGCTGTTGTGGGTGAGGCTGTTTCCGATTGCCAGGTATGTCGGGTAGGTCTGCGTGACGACCAGGGACGTGTCCTGCTCCATCACGTATGCGTCATCGGCGGCGGCGTACAGCGGCGGCGGGGGATCGGCTGCCACCACCGGCGACGATCCCGCAACAAGGCACAGAAATGCAAGGGCGAATGTCACAAGCGCGGACTCCTGGGTCTGTCTGTGCGCTCTCATCTCC
>JAGVUD010000214.1 GCA_019136435.1 Armatimonadota bacterium
CGTCATCCGAATGGACGAGTTTACGAACGATCAGGCAGCGCAGGTCATCGCGGAGGCTCTGCGAATCCGGACTGAACAACAGGGTGCTTGAGGGCCGGACAGGCTGACAGGAATGTTCGTATCAGAGATACTCGGCAAGGCAGCCTTCGACTCGGAGAGCGAGCGCATGGGAAGCGTTCGCGACCTTGTTGTTTCGCCCGGCGACAAGATGCCTCCCGTGTCGGCTGTCCTGCTGAACACCAGGCACGGACAGCTAACAATCCCCGCCTCTGACGTCGCCGCATTTGCCCCCAATCTTGTTCTTAAGGTCGCGCAGAAGGACGCGGGGGTGTACGAGATCGGCGAAGAGGACCTTCTTCTGCGCAAGGACGTTCTCGACAAGCAGCTTGTTGACGTGCACGACTACCGCGTCGTTCGCGTGAACGATATCAGGCTCGCGAACTCTACGCGAGGCGTGCGGGTGGTCGGCGTGGATGTCGGCTGGCGGGGCCTGATGCGACGGATAGGCGCCGACGGCCTGGCGTCCCGAATCCTGAAGCTGTTCCGGATCAGGCGATCGTCTGGACTGATCTCGTGGGACGACGTGGAGCCGTACGAACGCGCGGGCGGCAGGATTCGCCTCAAGGTCCCAATAGAGAGGCTCGCCAAGCTCCATCCGGCGGACATCGGCAACATCATCAACGAACTCGACCCCGCCGAGCGCAAGGAAATCGTCGAGAGCCTGGATGCCGAAACGGCTGCGGATGCTCTTCAGGAAGCCGACCTCGACGTGCAGGTGCAGGTGCTTACCAACCTTGAGGACGAGGTGGCGACGGACATCCTCGAGGAGATGGAACCAGACGAGGCGGCGGACCTCCTGGGAGATCTTCCGGCCGAGCTCAGCGAAGACCTCCTCAGCAAGATGGATCAGGATGACGCCGAAGAGGTAAAGGAGCTGCTGGCCTACGAGGACTGGACTGCCGGCGGACTCATGACTAACGAGTTCATCGCCATCGGCGCGGACATGACCGCCCAGCAGGTGATCAATCATCTTCGTGAGATCGCTCCCGAAGCTGAGACCATCTACTACATCTATGTTGTTGACGAGGACGAGCGGCTCACCGGCGTGCTGTCGCTCAGAGACCTGATTGTGGCGCAGCCGGACAGCCCGGTCTCCGATTTCGTTATCACCGAGGTTATACAGGTCCGAGAGGACGCCGAGATCGAGGAGATCACAAGGCTCATCGGACGCTACAACCTGCTGGCTCTGCCGGTGGTTGATGCCGAGCAGCGGCTTCTCGGTATTGTGACCGTGGACGATGCTCTCGAGCAGATTCTGCCTGCTGAATGGCGGCGGGGTTTGCGCGGCGAGCACAAGTGAGCACGACCGCCAGAAAAGCTCCGTTCCGTAAGACGCTCTTCGCATATCTGGCTGTGATGGGACCCGGCATCATCACATCGGCGGCCGACAACGACGCGGGCGGCATCACGACGTACAGCATATGCGGAGCGCATTTCGGCTACGGGCTCGTGTGGCTGCTGATTCCCATCACGGTTGTTCTGGCCATGGTCCAGGAGATGTGCGCTCGGATGGGGGCGGTCACTCAGAAGGGTCTCGGAGAGCTGATACGCGAGGAGTTCGGGGTACGCTGGACTCTGTTCGCGCTTGTCGTCATGCTTGTCGCGAACGTCGCGACCACGGTGGCCGAGTTCGCAGGGATCGCCGCAAGCCTGCAGATGTTCGGAGTGCACAAAGCTGTCTCGGTGATCGTCTCGGGGCTGATCGTGTGGCTTCTGGTAACCCGGTTCAATTTCCGCGCCGTGGAGCGGGTGTTCCTGGCCGCGACACTGATATTCGTGACATACATCATTGCCGGCTTCATGGCGGGCCCGGACTGGGGCGAGGTCGCGCGCGCCGCTGTGACCCCCGTGTTCCACAAGACGCCCGAGTACATCCTGCTCGTGATTGCGACCATAGGGACTACCGTGACTCCCTGGATGCAGTTCTTTCTGCAGTCCACCGTGGTGGACAAGGGCATCAAGATCAGACAATACCGCTATCAGAAAGCCGATGTCTTCTTCGGCGCGTTCCTGACCGATTTCGTCGCGTTCTTCATCATTGTCGCCACAGCCGCCACGCTCTATACCCACGGTATACGCATTGAATCCGCCGAACACGCCGCCAAAGCGCTCGAGCCCTTCGCCGGAGCAAACGCCAAACTGCTGTTCGCCATCGGCCTTTTCAACGCGTCACTGCTTGCATCCGCTGTGCTGCCCCTCACCACTGCTTACACGTACTGCGAGTCGTTCGGGTGGGAAATCGGCCTGTCCAGAAGCTGGCGCGAGGCGCCGATGTTCTACGGCATTTTCACGTTCACGCTTGTGATTGGCGCGGCGGTGGTGCTGCTGCCCGGCCTGCATCTGATTACAGCCATGATTCTGTCTCAGGACGTGAACGGGATTCTGCTGCCTGTGGTTCTCATCTTCATGCTCAAGCTCGTCAACAACCGCGAGATTATGGGCCACCACACGAACTCACCGGTCTACAACATCGTGTGCTGGGCGACGGTGGTTCTCATAATACTGCTTACGGTCGCGCTTCTTGCCGCGTCCTTCCTGCATCTGCCAACCAGTTGATATGACCAGTAGACTCTCTCGCTCCGTTGTGACACTGATTCTGTCTGCGGTTTGCTCTTACGGAGCATCTGCCGCGCCGCGGGCGCCGGGGACGCTGCCGCTGGCCGGCGTGCGCGAGTCAAGCCGCGTTATCAGCATCAGCCCCAGGCCCAGACTGCCGCTGAACGGGCAGTGGCAGTTTCAGAAAGAGGGAGAGGTTGCCTGGAGGACCGCGCGGATTCCGGCGAGCTGGCAGGTGAGCTTCCCGGACCTTCGCGACTACACGGGTTCGGCGGTCTACAAGAAGACGGTGAGGATTCCCGCGGATTGGAGGCAGCACACGTGGATTGTGTTTGGCGCGGTGGACTACGCGGCGCGGGTCGTGGTGAACGACCGCTACGTCGGGCTGCACGAAGGCGGATACACTCCGTTTGCCTTTGATTTGCACGACTACGTCACGCCCGGCGAAACGGCGGTGATAGCGCTGAACGTGACTGATTCGGGACCAAACGGTTCCGCCGAAGGCTACCCGTTCGACGAGATACCGCACGGTAAACAGTCGTGGTACGGCAACGTCAGCGGGCCGTGGCAGCCGGTGTATCTGGAGCAGCGCGCCGCAACGCATGTCAAGTCGCTCAGAGTAACCCCCGATCTGAGCCGCAACACGGCCGTTGTGGAGGTGTCTCTCTCGCAGGTGCCGCCGGGCGCCTCCGGGACGCTGTATGCGTCGGTGTACGCCCCCGGGGGCGCTCCAGTAGCCGAGGTGAAGGTCGCGCTGTCGTCGGCACTCCAGTACACGTTCACCGTGCCGATCCGGACCCCGGAGTTGTGGACCCCGGACAACCCGAAGCTCTACACAATCAACACTTCGCTCGTGACTGAAGGCGGATCGGTGGTGGACGATCACGCCGAGCGGTTCGGCATGCGTTCCATCGAGACCCGCGACGGAAAGATACTGCTCAACGGCAAGCCCGTATTCCTGGCCGGGGTGCTGGACCAGGACTTCTACCCGCACACTCACTACACGGTTCCGTCGGAGGAGTACCTGCGGGATCAGTTCGACAAGGCGAAGCGGCTGGGCATCAACCTGCTCCGCTGTCACATCAAGATACCCGACCCTGTATATCTGCACCTTGCCGACGAAATGGGACTGCTTGTCTGGTACGATCTGCCGAACCCGGCAAAGCTAACGCCAAAGTCGCGCGCGAGGATGGCCGACACCCTGCGCGATACCGTCACCCGCGATTACAACCACCCCAGCCTGGTTATCATCAGCCTCTTCAACGAGAGCTGGGGTATAGACCTGAAGAACGTTGACCAGAGGAAGTGGCTCGTATCGTTCTA
>JAGVUD010000050.1 GCA_019136435.1 Armatimonadota bacterium
CCGTCTCGTGGACACACAGGGGCGCCCGGATGCGCTGATCGTGTTCAACCCGTTGCCGTGGCACGTGCGCGCTCCCATCGAAGTCGAGCCAGCACAGAGGTGGCCCGCGACCCCGCCGTCTCCCGAAACTCAGGGACTGCCCGGGTCGGCGGGTGAATTGGCCCCCGGTTTCCAGGAGATACAGGCAAGCAGCATCACCGGGCCGAAGCGCGCGGTGTTCGTGCCGGATCTACCCGCTCTCGGGTGGCGGGCGTACAGCCGCAGCGCGACGCACCACAATGCTGCATCCGACCTGCCAGGAATGCTCGAGGCAGGCGAGAACTGGCTCGAAAACACGGCCTTCCGCCTCGAGGTGGACAGGCAGACCGGGGAAATCACGAGCCTCTACGACAAACGCCACAATGTGGAAATGCTCTTCGCGCCGGCCTGTTTCGGACTGGTGCTCGACGACCCGAGCGACACGTGGAGTCACGGGGTGGACGCTTACCGCGACGAGATCGGACGCTTCGGCGGCGCATCCGTGACGCTCGAGGAGACTGGCCCCGTCCGCGCGGCACTGCGCATCGAAACAGGGTGGGGAGCCTCGAAGCTCACCCACCGGGTGTATCTCTATCGCGACCTCGAGTTCGTGGAGTGCCGCCTGACGATTGACTGGCGCGAGCAGTATCGCGCCCTCAAGCTGTCGTTGCCCGTTGGCGTTGAGGAGCCCGAAGCGACGTGCGAAACCCCCTACGGCTGCGCCGCCTGTCCGGTTGACGGCACGGAGCAGCCAGGTCAGCAGTGGGCGGATATCACGGGGACGGCGCGCGCGGCTGATGGCAGGCTTCTGCGCTGTGGCCTCGCGCTTCTCAACGACTGCAAGTACGGCTTCAGCTTTGCGGGTTCAGACATGAGGATGACCATGGCGCGCAGTCCCGCCTTCGCTCATCACCATCCCGCGCAACTCGATTCCGTCAGACGCTACCCACATCTTGACCAGCAAGAGCAGACTGTCACGCTGCGCCTCGTTCCGCATGCGGGCGGGTGGCAGGACGCCGCGATTCCCCGGCGCGCCTGCGAACTGAACGCGCGCCCCTTCCATGTGAATGAGTCTTTTCATAAGGGTCGACTGCCTGAGACGGCTTCTTTTCTCTGGGCCGAGCCAGCCAACATCGTTCTGACGGCGCTGAAGCAGGCGGAAGACTCTGAAGACCTCGTCGTGCGCGGCTACGAATCGTGTGGACTTCAGACCGAAGCGAAGATGCTTCTGCCGATGCTGGGAGTCGAGTGGACGGCGACTTTCGCGCCGCACCAGATAAGGACGTGGCTTCTGGAGCCCGGGCGCGGGCCGCTAGAGACGAATCTGCTGGAGGAGCCGGTCAGATAGGCGAGGGATCGGGCAGGGTCTGTCCTCCCGGCTCGCGGCCTTCCTCAGATGCATCCTGCCTCGCCGGTGCTTCTGTCTCAAGAGCCGCCAGCGCCTGCTCGGCCTGATCCTCGCGGACAAGCAGCTTCGCGGCCCCGCCACCCAGGTCGGCCTCGCGAGCCGAAAACACCATCTGGTTCTGGATGAACGACTCGATGCCGAGCGACTCCAGATGCAGGCGCATCATTTCGGCATCCATCGGCCGCAGGTTGCTCGCGATCAGCACAAGGGTGTTGTCAGCCATCGCTCATATCTCCCCGAACACATCTTAGCACGGGCGGGCGCCGCTCACATAAACCGCTTGCCGGTCGCCTCTTCGTAGATCGCCAGCACATTCTGAAGGGGCGTATCCGGCTGAATGCAGTGCGCCGGGCAGAAGATGTATCCGCCGCCGCGTCCGATCACGTCGAGCCGATGCCGCGCCTCAGCCCTGCAGTCGTCCACAGTGCCGTGCGGCAACGTGCGCTGCGTGCTGATCATGCCGCAATATGTGAGGCGGTCGCCGAACTCAGCCTTGAGTTGCTCGGGGTCCATCTCGTCAGGCTCGGGCTGCACCGAGTCGAGCACGTCCAGACCCATATCAATCAGCCGCGACTGAAGCCTTCGCGTCGAGCCGCACGAGTGCATCATCACCTTGCAGCCGTACTCGCGGCCCAGCCTGTAGAACCTCTCGATTCTGGGCCGGAAGAAGCTGTCGAAGGTGGCAGGGCTCATCATGGGGCCGTTCTGGCACCCGAGGTCCTCTCCGAGATACAGGATGTCTATTCGACCACCGCCTGCCTCCAGACCTCGCCTGCACCATTCGTAGTAGTAGTCCACGCGGTGGTCGATGATGGCGATGCCCAGTTCGTCTTCGGTGATGATGTCGGTCAGGACGCGCTCCATGCCCCGTCCGCGGCCGACGCCGTTGATAATGTCCGGCATGCCCGCATGTCCGTAACAGACAGCATGGTCGCCCGCCTGATCTATCTGCGCGGGGATGCCACTGAAATCCCAGTCGCCGGGAGAGGGCCACGCGTAGTTCTCGACCTCGTCCATTGTCTCGAGCCGCCCGAGGGGCTGGTCGGTCGCCTCCGGGTAGTAGCCGCCCGCGCTGTTCGGCACCTCCGAGTAGCCCGTGCCCCACTCGTCGTAGAAGCGCTCGGCCTGGCCGGGTACCGGTTCTTTGTTCGGCTTGATATGAGCGGGCGACACGAACCGGAAGTCCACTTCGAACTCGCGCATGTAGTCGCGATCGCCAAAGTAGGCCCGGATTTCGCGCTCAACTTCGGGCGTCGTGTAGATCTGTATGGGCGTGCGGTCCGGCTCCTGATGAGCAATGGCAGTCAGCACGCGCTGTCTCGGGGTCATCTCCACCGCGTTAGTGTCTCCTCCGTCTCAAAGTCTCACACCAAACGTTCGACGCGGCCGCGCTCAATCCTGCGCCTGATCGACAACCTCCCCTGCCACCACAGGCGTGAAGGTAAACTCGCCGGACGTGGCGGCATCAACCCGGACTGTGTCGCCCTCGCCGAACTCCCCCTGCAGAAGGCAGAGCGCCAGCGGGTCCTGAATACGCTTCTGGATCACCCGTTTCAGGGGGCGCGCGCCGTATGCCGGGTCGAAGCCCTGCCGCGCCAGTTCCTCCTGCGCCGGTTCGCTCACCTCCACCGACAATCCGCGATCCCGCAGCCTCTCCTGTAGGTGCTTGAGCTGGATGCCGACGATCTGCTTGATCTGCTCGGCCGAGAGGCTCCGGAAGACGACGATCTCGTCAATCCGGTTCAGGAACTCCGGACGGAAGTGCTCGCGCATCGAGTCCATCACGCGCGCTTCGGCCGACCCGCGATCCAGGGTGGGGTCACCCAGCCAAGCGCTGCCGATATTCGACGTCATGATGATGACCGTGTTCTTGAAGTCCACGGTGCGCCCCTGACCGTCCGTCAGGCGTCCGTCGTCGAGTATCTGCAGCAGCACGTTGAATACATCGGGGTGCGCCTTCTCTATCTCATCGAAGAGGATGACCGAGTAGGGCCGCCGCCGGACGGCTTCCGTCAGATACCCGCCCTCTTCGTAACCGACGTATCCGGGAGGAGCGCCGATGAGCCGCGCGACGCTGTGCTTCTCCATGAACTCCGACATGTCAATCCGCGTCATGGCGCGCTCGTCGTCGAACAGGAACTCGGCCAGCGCCCGGGCCAGTTCAGTCTTTCCGACGCCCGTCGGCCCGAGAAACATGAAGCTACCGATGGGACGGTTCGGATCCTGCAGCCCCGCCCGCGCCCGGCGAACGGCGTTGGACACCGCCTCCAGCGCCTCGTCCTGGCCGATCACCCGCTCGTGAAGACGCGTCTCCATGTGGATCAGCTTCTCGACTTCGCCTTCGATCAGCCTGCTGATCGGGATCCCCGTCCATTTGCTGACGACCTCGGCGATGTCTTCCTCATCCACCTCTTCCTTGAGCATCTTCTGATCGGCCTGAAGCTCAGCCAGACGAGTATTCTGCTCTTCGAGCTTCCGCGTCAGCTCGAGCATTCTGCCATAGC
>JAGVUD010000445.1 GCA_019136435.1 Armatimonadota bacterium
AAGATCGAGGTGTTCGCGACAGGAGTCTTCGACATCGCGCCGGACACGCCCGAAGAGATGGTGCGGCAGCTTGTCCCGCTGAATTGCTATGTCATCCTGTACGGCTTTGCGCGTGGGGTTGTGGCGCAGGTCACCGGCCTGAACCCGGGCGGCCCGTTCCTGCTGCCGGCGCTCAACTTCCTGAAGCTGCTTCACGCTGACAACGCGGAAGGCAGTCCAGCCGAAGACCAGTCGTAGCCGGCCGCCACGAACAACACAATCTCGATACCCCCGCCCTTCCGGTTCCCGGAGGGGCTTTTTTATGCCTGGCTATCTGACGGCCGGGCCGGATGCACGAAAGGAGGATGAATGATGCCGGGATGGCTTAGGCCGCTGTGGGCGATTGTCGCCCGGAGCGTGAAGAAGAGGCTGCACGAGCTGGTGGACTCGATCACGGAGACGAGGGTCGAGCGCTTCAAGCTGGCGCTGCACGAGCAGATTGACCGTCTCTGAGGGGAAGGGAGAAACGCATGGGTGACATATCCGCCGCGTCCGGCATTGTTGAGCGCGAGGCGCGGCTGTTCGAGGCCGGGGACTATCCGGACAAGGGACTGAGCGTGACAGAAGACGACCTGGAGCGCATGGCGAGGGCTTTCTCGTCGCCGGCGCCGATTCATCTGGAGCACCGCCCGGGCCCGCTGCGGTTCGGATGGCTGGTGAAGGTCTGGCGCGAGGGCAGCGCGCTGTACGGGAAGCTCGCCTTCACTGGCGCGGCCTGGGAGCTTCTGAAGGAGAGCGGCGCGAAGGCGCTGTCGCTCGGCCTCGCCAGGAGCGGCCTGGCGATCGAGGAGGTCTCGATTGTGGGGCAGCCCCGCGTGGCCGGGGCGCGGGTCTTCAGCGCGCCCGAGGTGCAGATTCCGTTCGAGCTGGCGGAGGAAGCTCCGGAGTCTGGCGAGGTCGCGGCGATGCGACGCAGCCTGGCGATGCGCGATGCGACTGACCATGTGCGCGCGTTTGCCGCGCAGGGCAAGATCGCGCCGGGGGCCGAGAGCGCCGCGCTGGTGCTGCTCACGGGGGTCGACAGGCTGCTTGAGTTCACGGACGGTGGGAGCCTCAGCGTCGCGGAGGCGTTCCGGCGCTTTCTGGAGGCGCAGCCGCCGGTTGTCGTCTTTGGCGAGACGGCCCCGGCCGGGACGCCCTCGCCAGGACAGTTCGGGGCGGACGAGCGGCGCGTGTTCGAGATGCTCGGGGTGACGGCGGCCGAGGCCGCTTCGGCAGTTGCCGGGCGGCAGCCCGGCGCGGGAAAGGAGACAAACTGATGGCAGCGCTAGAGAAGGACCGCCACATCTGGCGGCGCGACGGGAAGATGCTGAGCGTGCCCGTGAAGGCGAACACGGTGATCTACAAGGGCGCGCTGGTGTGTACCAGCGCCGGGCTGGCCGTGCCCGCGTCGGACGCGTCGGGGCTGCGCTTCGTGGGAGTGGCGATGGAATCCGCCAACAACAGCGGCGGCGCGGACTCGGCCATCACCGTGCGCGTGTGGCAGTCGGGGGTGTTTCCCGTCTTCCGCAGCGGCGCGGCGATGTCGGACGTGGGCACTGAGGTGGCGGCCGTGGACGATCAGACGGTGGAGGTGCTGAGCGTCACGACAAACGACGTCAGGTGCGGGCGCATCGTGCGGGTGCTGGACTCGGACGAGGTGGAGCTGAAGATTGACGGCTACGCGTACTGACGCCCCGCACGCCACGTCACCCTGAACTTGATTCAGGGCCCATCCGTGGATGCCGGGTCGAGCCCGGCATGACGTGTTGGGCGCCTCCGTGGATGCCGGATCGGAGACCGGCATGACGCGTGGCGGGCGCATCCGTGGATGCCGGGGCGAGCCCGGCATGACGTAGCAGCAAATATGAGAGAAAGGACGACGAATGGCAATCGAATCACGGGACATCCCCGCCGGGCTCGGCGCGGGCGTCCGGGCGCTGTTTCTGAAGACGATCGAGACGGTGCCCTCGCACTACGACAAACTGGCCATGGTGCTGCCCTCCACGAAAAGCGAGGAGAAGTACGCCTGGCTCTCGAGTATTCCCGGAATGCGGGAGTTCGTGGACGAGCGGCAGGCGTACGGGCTGCGCGAGTACTCGTTCACCATCGAAAACAAGACCTGGGAATCCACCATCGAGGTGGAGCGCGCGGCGCTCGAGGACGAGCAGTACGGGCAGATCCGCCTGCGCGTGCAGACGCTTGCGGAGGCCGCCGGGCGGCACAAGGACCAGATGGTGCTGGAACTGATCCGGGACGGGTTTGCGGGCGAGTGCTACGACGGGGAAGCGTTCTTTTCGGACTCGCACCCGACCGGCGACGCGACGCAGTCGAACACGGGCGCCGCGGCGCTCTCGGGCGCGGCGCTGCAGTCGGCGATCTCACAGATGGCGAAGCTGAAAGACGAGCAGGGTCGGCCTCTTGCGGTGGAGGCGGACACGCTTGTCGTGCCCCCCGACCTTGAGTGGGCGGCGCTCGAGATCCTTTCGAGTGTGCTCGACCCGGACGGCTCCACCAATGCCGCCAATCCGCTGCGGGGGCGTCTGGACTTGATTGTGAGCCCGCACCTGACCGACACGGACAACTGGTTCCTGTTCTCGACAAAGCGCGCGCTCAAACCCCTGATTCTGCAGGAGCGCACTCCGGTGGAGTTCGAGGCGCTGGACGCGGGTTCGGGCTCGAGCGACGCGTTCATGCGCGACCGGTTCTACTACGGCGTGCGGGCGCGCTACAACGCCGGGTACGGGCTGTGGCAGCTTGCTTACGGCAGCAACGTGACGGGCGGCTGACTCGACCCCGTCTCCGCGCGGTAATGACGGCGGCCCATCATCCGGGGCGGCACTGCGCCGCCCCGGTCTCTTCACAAGGATACACAACAATGAGTGATACAAAAAACGTGCTGCCGATGCTGGTGGACCTGGCAACAAAACTGGCCGGAGAAGACCAGACCAACGACTGGCTGCGCACGGTGCGCGGCGGGCCGAGCGAGGTCCGCATATACACACCCGAAGACCTGGGGCTGAACGCCGCGGCGCTGGGAACGGCGGCCTCCAGCAACTGGGTGGACGTTGCGGGCTTCCGCACGATTGTCGCCTTCGTGCGCGTTACCGGAACATACGGCGGCGCGGCCTACGGTGTGGATCTGGTGGGAACGCCCGTTGGCGCGGGCGACACCTGGGGCAACGAGACGCAGTGGGGGGTGTCGCTTGGCAACCGCAGCAACCTGACCGCCGTCGGCAGCTTCCTGATCGCCAACACCGGCGCCGGCAACTACGCCTCGTCCACATCGTGGACCGGCTGCGTGGCGCGCAAAGTGCGCGTGGACATCGGGGCGGCCGGAGCATCCGCGCTCGGCTCGGCGTATCTGATCTGCCTGCCATGAGGGCACGTCCTGTTTACCGTCGCGTCTGGTTCATCGGCGACAGCCTGACGGCGGGCTACGACGCAGACTCGGGCCAGCAGAGCTTCGCCAGCCACGCAACGGCGGCCCTGCGAAGCGTGCGGGGCGGGACGGCGGCGAGTGTGCTGAACGTCAACACTTGCGGCGGCACGGTGGCGGACGGCACGCGGCAGGCGATGGCGGAACTCTCATTTCTTCCGGATATCGTGGTGCTGCAGTTCGGCGAAAACGACGGGCCGTACGGCGCAGGCTTCGCGGCGGGCTACGCGAGGCTGATCGGACAACTTTGGCGCGAGGGGCGCCGGCCGCTTGTCGCGGCGTTCTCGGTCTGGAACCCGCACACGGACGCCGACTACAGCCGGATGTCCGCTGATATTGAGAGGCTTGCCCGGGAAGCAGGCGGGGTGTTCGTATCGCTCGACCAGGCGTCGGGCGACGCGGGCAACCGCGAAGCAGGGCGGGATGTAAGCTGGCTGAACGACGCTGGCCACACGCTTTCGGACTCGTTTCAGCCGCGCCCGGCGCGTATTCGAAAGGAGGACAGGCGGTGACGATTACCGTTGACGATGTAAAGCGCAAGTGCATGATCGCCGGGGACGACGATTCGCACGACGACAGCATCGAGGCCCTGATTGCCGAAATGCAGCCCGCAATCGAGTTCACGATTGACCCGCTGTACCTCAACGAGACTGGCGACGCCAAGCTCCAGGCGCTTCTGCAGCTTGGAGCGCTGGAGCTGATTGCGGCGGAGTTTCTGGCCCAGAGGTGGCGCGAGGCGGGCTTCGCGGAGGAGTTTCAGGCGGGCGGAGTGCGCGTGGGTCAGTTCTGGGAGCGCGGGAAACAGCTTCTGGAGCTGGGCACGGCGCGCCTTGCGCCGTTTCGCAGGTCGCTGGCGGAGGCCTCGGGCGAGACGCGGGTCATCGCCTCGGCGCCGGGCGACAGGCAGTTCACGGACGACACGATGAGGGGATGGTGAGGCGATGGGTGCTTTCGGCGACAGGTTCCGGACGAAGCTCGCCCTGTTCGGCTGCGACATCACGCTGAACGGGACGGCGACGGTTCGGGTCATCGTGCAGGACCTGCTCTCCTCGCAGATGTCGGCGTATCTCGACTACTCCGAGCAGTCGCTGGTGACGCGGCCGGGGCTGCTTCTGACGTTCGCGGCTGACGGTGGGGCCGCCGTCGGTGACACGTTCACGCTCGGCGGCCGGCTCTACAGCATTCTGAAGATATCCGACCAGCGGTTGGCCGGGGAGGTAGTCTGCCGCATTGCGGTGGCGGCGTAGGCGCATCTTGAAAGGGGGATGGCATGAACGATGTTTCGGCGCGGCTTGCGGTCATCGAGAGCCGGCTGGAGGACCTGCTGGGGCATGTGCTCGAGATTCGGGCTTTCGTGCCCGAGCGGGTTGTGGAGCAGGCGGGCCGGCTGACGAACGTGGAGAAGGCGCTGCGCAGCATTGTGTGGGGCATTGCGGCCGTCGGCAGCGGGCTGCTGACGGCGTTTCTTGCGCACGT
>JAGVUD010000397.1 GCA_019136435.1 Armatimonadota bacterium
CCCGGGGCGGTGAAGTTCGGAGACGAATACATCCTCGTCCCGCGTGTTGAGGACGGGCGGCGCGACAACCGGCTACATGTGGCCAGAAGCGCCGACGGCGTGCATTTTGCGCTCGAGCCCGAGCCGATACGGATTCCCGGCACGCAGGAAGACCTCGTCTGGGAGAAACACCAGTACGACGCCCGCGTGACCGAACTGGAGGGCGCGTACTATATCGCCTACTGCGCCCAGACGATGGAAGAGGTCGTCCGCATCGGCCTCGCGCGAACGCGGGACTTCCGGACGTTCGAGCGGCTTCCGTTCCCGACCGAGCCCTGGAGCCGCAACTGCGCGCTGTTCCCGGAGAAGATCGGAGGACTGTATGCGCGGCTCGACCGTCCGATGAGCGGCAGCGACGCGATGACGTTCATCACCTTCTCGCCCGACCTGGAGTTCTGGGGCAAGTCGAGGCCGCTGAACCTGCGCGTCGAGACGTGGATGCGCGAGAAGTGGGGCATCGGGCCGCCGCCCATCAGGACGGACGAGGGGTGGCTGCTGATCATCCACGGCGTGTGGCTGGCGACGAACTACGTTTACCGGCTGGGGGTGGTGCTGCTCGACCTCGATGAGCCGTGGAGGGTGATCGGGCAGTGCCCGGAGTTCATTCTGACGCCGCGGGAGCCGTACGAGCGCTCGGGCGAGGTTCCGAACTGCGTGTTCTCGAACGGCGCGATTGTGGAGCCGGACGGGGAGGTCAAGGTCTATTACGGCGCGGCGGACACCTGCATCGGACTCGCGACGGGGCGCGTGGACGAACTGATTGCGGTGTGCGGGTGAACAGGTGCGACGTCGCGCGGTGTTTCGGGAATCTGAGCGCAGCGGAGTTCCGAAACCTGGCCGCCGGCGAAGTGTCTGCACCCACCCGGCCTGGACTTGCGGATCAAGCCCGGGATGACGTGGCGCTACCCTAATACGTCATGCTGAACTTGATTCAGCACCCATCCGGTGCCGGACCGTGGATCCCGGATCGGAGTCCGGGATGACGTGGGGGCCATACGGACTGGGTTCCGGGTCAAGCCCGGAATGACGTTGTTGCCAGCCGCCGCGTCTAGTCGTCGTCCTCCGCTTCCGGCGCGAGGGCCAGACGAAGCTCGGCCAGACCCCGGCCGTGGGCGCCCGCGAACTCCGCCGGGTACGGCGCATCCTCCCCCTTGACCGAATGCCAGATCGCGCGGTTCATCTCGTCGTCGTCAATGCGGTCGGGAACGCGGAACGGGTTCAGCCTGCCGCCCGAAGCAATGTAGTCCTTCTTGCGGTAGAAGTTGCTGGCGGCTTTCGGCATCTCGTCGAGCGGGATTCTGTTCGCAAGGCACGTGTAGGGCCGGAAGTCGGGCTTGTCGGTGAAGCAGTCGGTCATCAGCGGCGACATCGCGTCCATCTGGTTCATCGGCGGGATGCCGAGAATGCGCTCCATGGTGTGAATCACGGATGTCTGGTTGTAGAACTGGCTGACCAGCGCGCCGCGCTTTGTGTAGGGGCTGGCGACCAGGCACAGCGACCGGTGCCCGTCCACATGGTCGAACCCGGACTGCGGATCGTCCTCGATCACGAAGATGCAGGTCTTGGGCCAGAAGCGGCTCTTCGAGATTCCCTCGATCACGCGGCCGAGCGCCAGGTCGTTGTCCGCAACCTGCGCGCGCGGCGTCGGCGACCCCGGCATCCCGCCCGACGTGTGGTCGTCCGGAAGGTAGATGACGACGAAGTTCGGGAAGGCGCCGGTCGCGTTCATCGCCTTCAATTCCTTCAGAAAGACATCCGCCCGCAGAACGTCGGGGATGTTCATGTTCCAGCCGGGGTACTCGCGGCAGCTGTAGCGGCGCAGGTTCTCGCTCGGCATATTCTGCGAGAAGCTGATCTTGCCCGTCTTGTTGATGTAATCGTCGTAGATACTCTTCCACGATGAGGCGGGAACGGGCTCGGCCGTGTCGAACTCGCCGTAGTTGCGGAACGAGAGCCCGTGCGCGAGTACATTGTCCCAGATCAGGCCCGAGGACGAGTACGTCAGCGCGTCATCGCCGAAGCTGTACGAGCGAGTGAACCCGCCGAACGATTTCTCGAGATGGTCTGTGACGTTCGCCTCGGTCACCCACGAGTGGCCGTCCGCCGAAAGGACACCGTTGCAGTAGTAGTTGTCCAGGATCACGAACTGCTCGGCGAGGACGTGATGGTTGGGGCTGGCCTCCCGGCCGAAAATGCAGAGCGACGGGTCGTTGTTGCCTCTCGGAAGGTCGCCGAACACCTGGTCGTAGGTCTTGTTCTCCTTGACGATGTAGACGACATGCTCGAACACCGACGGCTCCCCGGCTCGCGCCGGAACCGGCACGGGCTTCTTGCCGGCGCGGGCTTTCTCCAGAGAGACCAGCGCCTGCGGCACCCGGGCATCGGCGCGCACACGGGCTGTGTGGGCCGTCAGGGCGGCGGCGTCGGGCACAGGCGCTTTGGAGATGGCGCCCAGGTGCTGCATGATGTCGCGCTTCGCGGCATCGGCGCCTCCCGACCTCGCCCCGAAGCCCTTGACGTTGGCGACGTACAGATTCTGTCCGTCCGTGACGACAGCGCCCGGATACCAGGCGGTGGGGATGAAGCCTTTCACCACGCTTCCGCCATCCTTTGCGGCCCCAAGCGACACGGCGGCGATGGCGTTGTTGCCGCCGTTTGCGGCATAGAGCGTCTTGCCGTCCGGGCTGAGCGCAACCGCGTTTGGCGCGCTTCCGAACGGGAGCGAAGCATCGGGGCGAACGAGCACCGTCTCCACGACCTTCCGCGAGCGGATGTCCAGAATGCTGACCGTATCGGAGTTCGCGTTCGCCACGTAGAGCCTGCGTCCGTCCGGGCTGAGAGCCATGCCCGCCGGGTGCAGCCCCACGGGCACCTGCGTGATCTCTCGCTGAATGACGAGGCCGACCACGGATACCGTCCCGCTCTTCGCCACGCCGCGCTCGTCCACCAGCGTGTCGGTGCCGGCGGATTTGCCCGTGCGTTCGCCCTTCTTCGGGCGGCGGCCGCCCCAGTTGCTCACGTACGCCTCGCGCCCGTCCGGGGAGACTGCCACGCCGTAAGGCGCGACGCCGACGGGAATCTGCCTGAGCAGCTTGCCCTCCTGCAGGTCCACCACGGCGAGCGCGTTGTTGCGGGAGAGGCAGACGTACGCCGTCTTCTCGTCAGCCGAAAGAGCGATGCCCCAGAGGGCGGCCGGGTCGCCGGTTTTGCCGTTCGGGCCGGGAATCACGATCTTGCGGCCCCAGCTCAGCTTGCCGTCCGGGCCAATGAGCCCCTCCCAGAGCTGGTTCTGGGCTGTGGTGGCGAAGACACGCGAACCGCCGGCGGTGACGGCGATTCCGTGCATGGAGCCTCCACCTTCCGGAAAGCTGATCTGCTGGCGCAGGCTCCACGAGGCGGTGTCTATGAGCAGAAGCCCACGGTTGTCCTTAACGAAGAGCGTCTTGCCGTCGCGCGACAGAGCCGCATCCACCGGGCGGCTTCCGGGCAGCTCGATTGTCTGGCCCGCCGGGCGCAGGAGCTGGCCCGTGGCGGCGACAAGCCCGCCGCCGCTTCTGCCGCCGACCAGCATCGTCCCGGGTGCGGCCGCAGCCGCCGGGCCGGCGGCTGTCGCGGCAAGAACCAGCGCAAGAGCCGTCTTTATCAGGTGTTTCATGGTGACCTCCGCTCCCACGCGGGCCTTTCCCTCCGCCTCCGGCCGAACGGCCGCAGACGCGGACATCTTCGGGAAGCCTGCCCGCGAAACCTGCCTGGCGTTCGCGCAATGCGGCCGCGCAAGGCGGCCGAAAAAGGTGAAAAAACCTCACGCACGGGCCGGAATTCCGGCGTTCACAGACCCTACGTTTTCGGGTAATCTGATTGTGGTGACGGGCGGCGCCGGCCGCTATTCTCAGGCTTTGCGGGGGCGGTCAATGGTGACGGAATTCTACGCCGGGCGCGGGGGCACGCGCTACGACACAGAAGCGAAAAAGCTCTACAGGTTCACGAAAGACAGCGCTGAGGTCTGGCACGCCTGGCCGGAGATCAGGGCGTGGCGCAAGACGCTGAAATGCCCGGCATGGGCGCCCTTCCGCCCGAAAGTCTGGCTGCCCCCGGGAGTGATCAAGAGACCTGAGAGCGACCTCATTCCGGTGAGCGAGCAGCTGGGCGTCCTCCTGCGTGAGATTCAAGAGAGCCGTGCTCCTGAGCACGAAGGCGAGCTGTTCCCGGGATTCCTGCGCCCGTGGGGCCCGGGCCTGCGCGACTGGCAGGCGGAGATTCCCGAAGATGTGCGCGGCGCGATCTGCCGCTTCCGGAGCAGACACTGGCACGTCCTTTCGCTGATCGCTCGCTGCGGCGACGCCGCGCTCGACCTGACCACGTCCAACCCCGCGCTGGCCTTTGCGCTAGCCTCCAACTGGGTGTTCCACAAACCGGCGGTCAAGAAGCCGATGCGGGCGGCGCGGGGCCTGCTTGCGCCGGGCAAGAAGCAGCGCGACATTCAGGGATGGCTGGGGTTCCCGCCGACCGGAGCCGCCCGCAAGGCTCTGCGCAAGGTCGTTCCGTCGGCCATTGATATTACGAGAATCCTCTACCTGAGAGACGGTCTGCACAACCCGCAGGCTGCCCGCCTGCTTGCTCACGTGCCGCACATCAACGAGGGGGTCATCCGTCTGGTGACCGACCCCGGGCTTCTGCCGTCGGTCAGCGCTTCGTTTCTGGAGGAGATAGCCTCTGAGCCGGGCTGGGACTCAGACGCTGATACGTTGTACACGCTGAGGGACACGATCAGGATGTACGAACTAGCCTACCCCGGCAGGCCGCCCTTCCGGCCGCGCTCCACGGAGCACCTGAGCGAGGTACATGACGATCTCGTGGACGATATGGGGTGGACGGACGCCCTGGAGGCGATGGTCGGGTTTCCTCCGCCCCCTCTGGCGGGCTCCGACGATATCGTCCCCCTTCAGAACCGCGACGAGCTGATCCGGGAGGGGCACGAACAGCACAACTGCGTCGCCAGCTACGCGTGGAGCGTGGCGGTCGAGCAGTCCACCTATATCTACAGGGTGACCGCTCCCGAGCGCTGCACGCTCTCGCTCGTCCGCACGTGGGGTGGGTGGACGGTGGGTGAACTGAAGGCAAAGCGGAACGCCGACCCGACGCTGGCGACACACGCGGCGGTCCACCGCTGGCTCATTGCGCGGCAGGGCCACGGCGCGCCCGATTCCAGTGTCCAGCTCGCCTTCGAGTTCGACTGAAAAACAGGCGGCATATTCGGGGATTCCGAAGCCCCGGAGAAGGAAGGGGTTGCTGGCCGGGGAATAATCTCCTTGAACGCGTCCCGATGACGATGGCGCGTGTTTGGACAGGTGATGCTTATGAGCGCTGGGCTGACTCGAAGACAGGTTCTTGCCGCGGCCGCGGCCTCTTCGGCGGGGCTGGTGATCGGCCGCGACTTGCGCGCCGCGCAGCCGGAGCCGCGGCGCGTGCGGGTGGGCGTCGTCGGCACGGGCGCCCGGGGCACGTTTCTGCTCGCGACGATGCTCGGCTTCCCGGACGTGGAAGTTCCGGCGGTCTGCGATGTGGACAGCGCGGCGGCGGAGCGGGCGCGGGACATCGTCGAAAAGCACTCCGGCAGGCGTCCCGATGCGTACACGGCGGGCGAGAGCGACTGGGAGAAGCTGGTCGCGCGCGACGACCTGGACGCAGTGGTGATTGCGACGCCGTGGGATATTCACGCGCGCATTGCGGTGGCGGCGATGCGGGCGGGGAAGTTCGTTGGGCTCGAAGTGCCGGCCTGCCTGACGATGGATGAAGCGTGGGACCTGGTCCACACGTCGGAGGACACGGGGCAGCACTGCATGCTGCTCGAAAACGTGAACTACTTCCGCAACGTGCTCGCGATGCAGCGCCTGATCCGCGAGGGGGTGCTCGGGACCGTGACGCACGCGCTGGTCGGGTATCTGCACTCTATTCCAAACCTCTCGTTCACGGATGACGGCAAGCTCACATGGCGCGGCAGGATGAAGGCGAAGCTGAACGGCAACCTGTACCCGACACATCCCATCGGACCCACCGCGTGGTGGATGAACATCAACAGGGGCGACCGGTTCGTGCGGCTGCGCAGCGTCAGCACGAAGCCCAGGTATATGCGCGAGTACGCGCGCCGCAGGTTTGGGGCGGAGCACCCGCTGGCGCGGCGGCAGTATGCGCTTGGCGACACGAACACGACGATCATAGAGACGGCCAACGGGCACACGATCACGCTCTACTTCGACATCTGTTCGCCGAGGCCGTACGACCTGATCTTCCGGGTGCAGGGCACGAAGGGCTGTTACGAGGGCAACCGCGACTCGATATACGTGGAAGGTTCGACGCCGGAAGGGCAGTGGGAGGTGTTCTCGACGGCGTACCAGGAGAAGTACGAGCACCCTTTGTGGCGCGATCTGGCGGCGGAGGCCAAAAAGAACGGCGGCCACGGCGGATGCGACTATATCACGGTGCACCAGTTTCTGAAGAGTGTGCGCGGGCGGACCCGCCCGCCGATAGATGTTTACGACGCGGCGACGTGGAGCGCGATTGTTCCGCTCTCCATTGCGTCCGTCGCAAACAAGGGTGAGGCGCTGGACTATCCGGACTTTACCCGGGGAAGGTGGAAGAAGGATTCCCCGATTCCACTGGCTGGCGCCTGAGGAGCAGCCGTACAGCAGGTCTGAAGAGAATGCCTCATAATGCCGAAGTATTCTGTGCGGGCGCCTGCTGTATTGCGGTGTATGTTCAGGCGCGTAATCGCAGACGGCGCTCACAGTGCGCCATGGAGGCAAAAGGAAAGAATGAAGAGACTGTTTGTTGGACTTATCTGCTCGGCGCTCATCTGCGGCGCCGCGGCGGCGAACCCGTCCATCTATGGGCCGACCGGACTGGTTACGATGCCGACGGCCGACACGCTCGAGTTCGGGGAGGCCGAGGGCTTCTTCCACTACGTGGACTATGACGAGGGCTCGGGAAAGATCTTCGGGGCGAATGCCGGCGTCGGCATGGGGATCGAGCTTGGTCTCGCATCGGCCCACAACGGGGACTCCGAGACCTTCGTCAACGCGAAGTGGAACTTCGTCAAGGAGACTTCGATGTCTCCGGGAATCGCCATCGGCGCCATTGACCTGACAGGGAGCATGGGCGACATGGAGCCCTACATCGTCGTCAGCAAGAAGCTCTCGGTTCCGGAAAGCAGCATCGGCTTTTCGGGGCATGTGGGCTATGTGGCCGGCGATACCGACGAGCTGATGCTCGGCGCGAGCGTGGACGTGACCCCGCAGCTCCAGATCATGGCGGACTACATTGACGAGTTCTCCATCGGCGCCCGCTATGCGGTTACCGAGGAGTTCAAGCTCGGCGTGAGCGCGCTTGACGGCGACATGATGCTGTCGGCCAGCTACAAGTTCGCATTCAACTAGAGCAGTTTGCCGTTTCGAACCTTCGGGCGGGCGCCTCACGGCGCCCGCCCGTTTAATTGGACGGCCATGGCGGGTTCTATCCGTGCCATGAAGGCTGAAGGAGAACAGCCCGCAACGGCGAAGTACGCCTTTGACCCATGGTGCACGCAGTTGTGTTGAGGCGCCAGGGTTCAAGGCGGCGCTCACGAAGCGCCAGGGAGGCAACGGACACGATGAAGAAGCTGTTTGTCGCTGTTATCTGTTCCGCGTTTATGTGCGGCGCGCTCGGCGCCGTGGCGGCGGACCCGTCGCTGTACGGGCCTACCGGACTCGTAGTGATGCCGACGGCCGACTCGCTGGGATTTGGCCAGGCGAACGGGTTTGTGAACTATCTGGACTTCGACGGAGACGATTCTACCGTCTTCGGTGCTAACGCCGGCGTGGGCATGGGCATAGAGCTGGGGATCGCGTCTCTCCACAACGGAGGCTCCGAGACCATTGTCAATGCGAAGTGGAATCTCAAGAGGGAGACGCTGCTGACTCCGGGGATTGCCATTGGCGTCATTGACATTACCGAGAGCTTGAAGGGCGACATGGAGCCTTACGTTGTCCTCAGCAAGCGGCTCTCGGTGCCCGCGAGCAGCGTCGCAGTCTCGGGGCACCTGGGCTACGTCGCAGGCGATTGGGACGAGGTGATGATTGGGGCCAGCGTGGACCTCACCTCCAAGCTCCAGCTCATGGCGGACTACATTGACGATTTCTCAATTGGCGCCCGCTATGCGGTTACGGACGACTTTAAGGTGGGGGTAAGCTCGGTGGACGGCAACATGATGCTGTCGGCCAGCTACAGGTTCGGACTCAAGTAGAACGCGGCTTGACGCACTGAATCATTGACGGGCGGGCGTCGCAAAGCGCTCGCCCGGTTGTGATAGAATCAAGGACACGCAAAAACTGCGGCAGGACGGCCGAAAGATCCGCTCGACTCCGCAGTTTCAATCGGTGATGGAGTCCACCGGCAACCGCCCCTTACAGGGGATGATGACTCCTGCTCCCGCGCCCGGGTGCGGCCTGCGCCGCCGCTGATTGCGCGGGCAGAGATTCACCTGTAAAGGAGTTGCCTGGTGGAAAATGTCTGGCTTGCCTCGTCTTTGTGGATCGGTCTGGCGCTCGTCGCGTCGCTCATCTCGATTCGCGTCGGCATCTCGGTCGCCCTCATCGAGATTATCGCCGGCTTCTTCGGCGGGAACCTCCTTGGCCTGACCGTAACCCCGTGGGTCACGTATCTGGCCGGGGCGGGGTCAATCGTTCTGACGTTTCTGGCGGGAGCCGAGATTGACCCGGACGTGGTGCGCAGGCACCTCTGGCCGAGCATCAGCATCGGGACAGTTGGCTTCCTGGCGCCGTTTCTGGGTGTCCTGTTCTACGCGCGCTACGTCTGCGGGTGGAACTGGCAGCAGTCGGAGATTGCCGGCCTGGCGCTCAGCACGACTTCGGTCGCGGTGGTCTACGCCGTTATGGTGGAGACCGGGTTCAACAGAACCGAGCTTGGCAAGATTATCCTGGCCGCGTGTTTCATCAACGATCTCGGCACGGTCCTCGCGCTCGGGCTTCTGTTCGCGAACTTCAACGGGTGGCTGGCGCTGTTCGCGCTCGCAACCGGGCTCGCCATGTGGCTGTTGCCGAAGCTCGTGCCCGTCTTCTTCAGGGCAACGGGAAACCGGATCAGCGAGCCGGAGACCAAGTTCATTCTGCTGGTGCTGTTTCTGCTGGGCGGGCTGGCCAACCTCGCGAAGACCGAGGCGGTGCTTCCGGCCTATCTCGTCGGGATGGTGCTTGCTCCGTTCTTTCTGAAAGAGCGCGTCTTTGCGCAGAGACTGAGGGTCACAGCGTACACACTGCTTACGCCGTTCTTCTTTCTGAAGGCTGGCTCGCTCGTCCAGTTCAAAGCCGTTGCGGCCGGCGCAGGGCTGATCGCGGTCTTCCTGCTGGTGAAGATGGCAACGAAGTTCGCCGGCATCTGGCCGCTGACGAAGGGCTTCCGGTTCGACCGGCGCGAGGGAATGTACACCACGCTGCTGATGTCCACGGGCCTGACGTTCGGAAGCATCAGCGCGCTTTTCGGCCTCAACAACGGGATCATAGATCAGTCTCAGTATACGGCACTGGTGACCGCGGTCATCGGCAGCGCAATCGTGCCGACAGTAATCGCGCAGCGCTGGTTCCAGCCGGCGCTGCCGCGGCGAGAGGAGGATATCGGAGATGTATGAGAAGATACTGCATGCGCAGGACGGCTCGGAGGGAGCTTTCAAGGCTCTCGCCGAAGCCATAGAGCTTGCGAAGCGATACGGCGCCGAGCTTCACACGATCTCTGTCGAGGAGATTCCGCACTACGGGGGAAGCGTGGGCGAAGTGATCGAAGAGCAGGATTGGGAGGAGCACAGGTTCCGGGAGGCGGTGACCAGAAGCAGGGAGCTGGCGCGGGCGGCGGGCATTGAGATTCGGCCTCACATCCTGGTCGGCCACGAGGTGAAGACGATTGTGGAGTTCGTGAAAGAGCACGGCTTCGACCTGCTTGTGGTCGGTTTCATGGGCCACTCGGCGCTGTACGACCGCGTGATGGGCAGCACCTGCCAGAGCCTTGTGAGGCTGGCTCCGTGCTCGGTGCTGGTGGTAAAGTGAGCGGACGCGCGGCGCCGACAACCGTGAAGTCCGCGCAGTACGGGTATAATCTGGTGTCGGAACGCTGCAACGGGGCAAGCGGCCAGCGGGAAACGCTGCGTCGCTTGTTTTGCTTTTTGGAGGTTGTTTCATTGTCCCGATCGAAGGCAAACTGGCTCCTGTACACTCCACTGGTGGCGGTCTACCTGCTGTTCGTCAGGCCGCAACTGGTTGGCGGCACGGAACTCCTGGATAAGCTGGCGGATGTTCTGGGGCTTGTGATCATGGCGACCGGGCTTGCCATCCGTATCACAGCCCGCTGTTGGAAGCTGCGTCATGGCGAAGCCGGTCTCGTCACAACCGGGCCGTATGCGGTGGTGCGCAACCCGATGTATGTGGGGAGTTTTCTGATCGGGCTGGGTTTGTGCGTGATCATCGGGCACGCCGCTTTCCTCGCCGGATCCGCGGTTGCCTTCGGTATCGTGCACGTGCTGGTGGTGCGCGGCGAAGAACGCGCATTGGCCGCGGAGTGGCCAGATGACTATCCGGCATATCAAGCCACAGTACCTGCCTGGGTACCGTCGCTCTCCCGGCTCTGGGGGGCATTACGCCAGCAGGTATCGTGGCGCGCGCAACTCAGAGCGGGTCTTGCCAGAGAGATTTCGACGATCTGCTGGACTGTGGTGTGCGCGCTGCTGATTGACGTCCACGAAGACATCCTGACGCGAGGGTGGCAAGTGGCCCGGCCAGAAGCCACCGCGTTGCTGACCATTTCGGTGCTCATACTGGCGGGCTGGAGCGTGACAATGGCTCAGCAACGGAGGGCCCGGGTCACAGCGCGATGAGCTCTTACCAACTCTCCTTCCTGGCGGCCCCTCTGTGGTTTCTGAGCCACGCCCGCGGTGCTCGCCTTGCAGATCGGGCGGTCTGAATGACATCCAATAACACTGTGGGGAACGGGCCGCGACCGGAGAGCAGGCGCAGAGCTGTCCGGTTTATCGTGCTGCTCGGCGTAATCAGCCTTCTCGGCGACATCACGTACGAAGGCGCGCGCAGCGTTACCGGGCCGTTTCTGGGCGCTCTGGGGGCGAGCGCGGCGGCCGTCGGCTTCGTGTCCGGGCTCGGCGAGCTGGTGGGCTACGGGCTGCGGCTGGTTTCCGGATACCTGAGCGACCGCACGGGCAACTACTGGACGATTGCCCTGACCGGTTACGTTGTCAACCTGCTGGCGGTACCCGCGCTCGCTCTGGCGGGGCGCTGGGAGATCGCGGCGGCGCTCATCGTGGCCGAAAGGGTGGGCAAGGCGATCCGCAAGCCGGCGCGCGACGCGATGCTCTCACACGCCGCGAGCGAAGTCGGGCGCGGCTGGGGCTTCGGGCTGCACGAAGCGATGGACCAGACCGGCGCCGTGCTTGGGCCCCTCATCGTGTCTGCCGTCCTCTTCTTCGGGGGCGGCTACCGGTCCAGTTTCGCGATCCTGCTGATTCCCGCGCTCATGGCGATCTGCGTACTGGCCACCGCGCGCTTCCTCTACCCGAACCCGCGCGACATGGAAGTGACGTCCCCGGCGCCGTCAACCGGGTCCCTGCCTCGAGTGTTCTGGCTGTATCTTGCCGCCGTCGCGCTGGTTGCGGCCGGCTACGCCGACTATCCCCTCATTGCCTACCATTTTCACAAAGCCGCCGTCGTTCGGCCCGACTGGATACCGGTGCTGTATGCGGTCGCAATGGGCGTGGACGCGATTGCGGCGCTCGTGTTCGGGCGTCTGTACGATCGGTCGGGGCTCGTGGTGCTGGCCGGGGCGGCGGTCATCTCCGCGCTGTTCGCGCCGCTCGTGTTTCTCGGCGGCGCAGGGCTGGCGTGGGCGGGCGTCGCGCTGTGGGGCATCGGAATGGGCGCGCAGGAGTCCATCATGCGCGCGGCGATTGCGGACATCGCTCCATCGGACAGGCGCGGAACGGCTTACGGTGTGTTCAACGCGGGCTTCGGGGTGTTCTGGTTCGCCGGGAGCGCGCTGATGGGACTGCTGTACGATATCTCCATCGCGAGCCTCGTGGCGTTCTCGGTTGCGGCGCAGATTGCCTCGATACCGCTTCTGCTGCGTGTAGCGCGCCGCGAGCAGGCCGCATAGCGGGCCGCGGGCCGCATTGCCGTTTCGGCGTACCCGCGCCTAGTGCGTATCCCACATCGCCAATTCGTGGCCTTCCGGATACTGAAATCCGAGCTTTGACACCGGCATTGCCTGCGCGTGCCCATCCATAAAGGCGCAATTTGCGCGGCCCCCGTGACGATTGACAACGCGGGTGGCGCTGGCCGCCGCATCGTAGTAACCCACGTTGTCCGGCGTCCGGAAGACGATTGTGAGCGCATTGGCTTTCGGATCCTCGTACCACTTGTCGGGGTCGCGCTCCTGGTAGTTGACGATGTAGCCCGTGTCGGCAAAGCAGACGGTTTCCCCCGGCTTTACGATCTGGCTGATCTTGCAGATCGGCACGCCGAGATCTGTCCTCCATTTCCCGAGCTGCGGGTGGTTCATCCCGATGCCGAACGACTTCGCCGTGGGGCACTTGTGGAGCTTCACGGTCTTTGCCGTGTAGCCGGAGAGCAGATCGGGCCAGTAGATTGCTCCCGACACCGGATAGATCACACCAGGCCCGCCCCCGACACCCACAGGCACCAGCCCGCCCTTGAAATCGTCCATGTACATCTGGTGAGCGAGGCCCATCTGCTTCATGTTGTTCAGGCACGACGCGCCTCGGGCGCGATCGCGCGCCCGGGCGAACACCGGGAACAGAATAGCCGCCAGGATGGCGATAATCGCTATGACCACCAGCAATTAGATCAACGTGAAACCTCTCCTGCTCATTGTTCTCCTTGTAGCGCCCACGAGAGCGCGCACCGCTGGCGCTGGAACGCGGATGTGCGTCCGCTCACCGGTGTCATGCGATAGCGGCAATCAGGCCCGCCGGACGGCCCCGGCTGTCAATCGCGGAATTCTATGATCTCTTCTACGGGCTTCTTCGGCTTCATCTGCGCGGGGCCAGCCGGCTTGCCGACGGCGACCATGGCGCCAAGCGTGTAGTTCTGTCCGACGCCGAGCAGCTTCTCCAGTTCCTCGCGCGCCACCAGCGGGCCGCTCAGCCAGCACGCTCCGAGGCCGAGGTCCACCGCCGCCAGGAGAAGATGCTCAACCGCCCCGCCCAGACTCTGGACATCAGGATGGCCGCGCATCTCGTTGATCTGAGCATGCGTCAAACCCTCGGGCAGCACCCCGTCCACCACAGCCGCGTAGTCCGTGGCGACGATGGCGATCACCGCCGGAGCGTCGGCAAAGAATGTCGAGAACCACTCGACCTTGTTGCGGTTCTGCGCCGCACCGGACGGCGGAAGAAGAACCGCCAGCTTGTCGTGCACAGCCTCGCCCATCTTCTTTAGAAGCTCTTTGTTCGTAACGCAGACGAACTTCCACGGCTGAGCGTTGTTGACGCTCGGCGCCAGCCCGGCCAGCCGCACCATCTCCTTCAGCGCATCTGCGCTTACCGGATCGGGCGCGAACTGCCGGACGCTCGCGCGCTTCTCTACAACCTGTTTGAACTCCATCGTAGCTTTTCCCCTGATTCGAAGTAACCTGCGCCCTCTGAGTTCGCCATGGCGGGCCGTGTTCCCTGCCGCGCAGCCGCAAGAGAGGAAACTGTCTGGGAAGCGGAGAAACTGCCCCTGAACCGAAGGCGCGTCTTTCATCTGGGTGCAGGCCCGGGGTTCAGGACCTGCCGGCGCATTGGAAAGGGGTATGTTGATGAGCAACAGTAAGCGTGCGTTTGCGGAGTTCATCGGTACTTTCTGGCTTGTGCTTGGCGGCACGGGCAGCGCGGTGATCGCGGCCGGATTTCCGGAAGTGGGCATCGGCCTGACCGGGGTTTCGCTCGCGTTCGGTCTCACGCTGCTGACCATGGCGTTCGCCATTGGCCGCATATCGGGATGCCACATCAACCCGGCAGTAACGATCGGGCTGGCGGTCGCGAACAAGTTCGCCTGGAAAGATGTCCCGCTCTACGTGATCTTCCAGGTGCTGGGCGGAATCGCGGCTTCGGGGGTGCTCTATCTGATCGTGAGCGGCAACGCCAATTTCGACATCGCGAACGGACTGGCGCCTAATGGCTTCGGCGAGCACTCGCCGGGGCAGTTCTCGATGGTGTCGTGTCTGGTTGCCGAGGTCGTCATGACCTTCATGTTCATCCTCGTGATCCTGAAGGTCACCGAGAAGTCGGCCGCGGCCGGGTTCGCGCCGATTCCCATCGGCCTCATGCTGACCCTCATCCACCTGATCAGCATACCGGTCACAAACACGTCGGTGAACCCGGCGCGCAGCACCGGCCCGGCGGTGGTCGGCGGCGGATGGGCGCTGGAGCAGCTCTGGTTCTTCTGGGTGTTCCCGATTCTGGGCGCCATCATCGCGGGGCTGGTGTACGCGGCGCTGAAGGAGGACTGACAGCAGATATCCCGGGGCCTGTCTCACGCAACCGCGGCGGCAGGCCCCGAGCCTGACCCTCGCGCTGCCTTAGCGGCGGGCTGCGGCGCGTGTGCGCGCGTCCACAACCCGCAGCCCCGGCTCCCCGTCCGTCTCCGTGGGCATCTCCCGCATCAGTTCTTTCAGTTGCTGAAATGCTTCACGTGAAACAATCGGGCTCCAGCTTACGAACAGCTTGCCGCCGCGGCCGAGACCCGGCTCGGTGAGGTTCTCGTCGGTGATGATGCGCATCTTCTCGCCGGCGGCGAGGAGCTTCCGGTAGTAGGCGTAGACGCGCTGGTGCGCCGTCTCGTCCTTCGACATGCAGTAGAACGTCCACTTCGAGACGTAAAAGAGCGACTCGGCGGTCGGCTGTTTCGCTGGCGCTTTCCGGGTCATCTCCGCAATCGCGCGGATGAAGCCCAGGGGCCGCGGGTCGCTGTCCGAGTAGTTGCTGACATGGATGCCGCTCGCGCCCGCGCGGATGCACTCCCGCGCGAGGGCTGCCAGGTGATCGTCGTTGTAGCCGAAGCTCGATTGCAGCACCGGCCCGTCGAACTCGACGATCACGGGCTTGCCGGTGATTCCCGCGAACGTCCGAACGCTCTCGAATGCGTTGTGCGGCGCGTCGGGTGGATGGACGAAGAAATCGTACGAATGCACCACCTCGTCGGCCAGACGCGCGTAACGGTAGTACGCAAGGTTCGACATCATCGCGGATTCCTTGCGGAAGCTCTCGCCCATCTGCACCGCGACCTTTGCCTTCGGGTACCCTTTCCGGAAGCCCTGAATGAAGCGGTCGGTAACGTAGGCGAGCTGGTCCTCGCGAAACTGGATGAAATCAATGACGCTCTGAGGAGCTTCCGAGAGGTCCGCGGGCACTGCCGGAGGCTGCACGGCCTCGAAGCCGGAAAAGCCGGACCCCCACGCTTTGTTCAGCGCCACCGCCGTCCGGTAGCGCGTCTTCAGCCAGGATCGGAACGACGAGACTGCCGGGCGTTCGTACGAGATCCAATCCCCGTACTTGACTTCCATGTGCATACCGAACCCGGGCATATAGCAGTCCACTCTGTCGCCCAGGTGCGCCGAGAGCGCCTCGGCCGCCCGCGCCCAGGCGTCCGCCGCGCCGGGCGAGAAGGGGGAAAGGACGTCGGTGGGCGTCGCGCCTCCCGCGCCGGTCATCAGAGCGGCCGGGAACCAGTCCGGCCAGCCGTGCGCATAGCTGACATTCAGGCGCAGCCGCGTCTTGAGCCCGGCCTTCGCGATGTACTCGACCCGCCGGTCAATCTCGCTGAAATCGAACCTGCCGCGCTCCGGCTCGATCTGCTTCCATGCGACGGTCAGGTCTATGGTGTCCATTCCCGCCTCGCGGCACTGATCAACGCGCTCGGTGAACGCGTCGTAGTTCCCGGCGGTACGGGTCCAGTCCCAGAGCATGTAGCTGTACGACAGCTTCGGCCCCGGGGCGGTGATGGCGGTGACAAGGCAGGCTGCGAGTATTATCATCGGAATGTCGCTTTCGGTGGAGGGTATCGCGGCACGAGTTAGGCATACGAGCAGCCGGTTCCTCTATCGGCGCGACACGGCGGGCACCTGAATACACATCACAGATGAGAAATGACAGAGCGGGGCGAACACTCGTTGTGCCCGCGCGCGCTTTCGGGGGAGGATAGCAAATGACCGGAACCAGCCGCTTGTCCGTCACAATGATCGCTGTCATCATCTTCTGCTGCGGCCTGCCTGCTCTGGCTCAGCGGGACGCATTTCTGCGCGACATCCCGAAGCCGGCCAAAGACAGCACGATCTGCTTCTGCCTCTACACAGTCAACAACAGCATCCTGAAGCTGACAGCGCAGCTCTATCCGCTCGATGAGGGCAACCCGCGCACCGTGCGGCTCGAGGTGAAGGACGGCGAGAGCTGGAAGCAGATCGCCTCCGCCGATGTCGTGACGCCGGGATGGACCGCGACGTTCCGGGTGACCGGCTGGGACATGACGAAGGAACGCGCCTACCGGGCGCGACACGGGGACGCCTGCATCTACGAGGGAATCATCCGGCGCAACCCGGTGGAGAAGGACATAATCACCGTTGCGGCGTTCTCGTGCGATTCCATCTACCCGGTGCACGGCGGCGAGGGTGACCGCGCGGACATCGTCGCGAACGTCAAGCGCCTGAAGCCCGATCTGCTCTATTTCGCCGGCGACCAGGTCTACTCGCACAACTATCACCTTGCGAACTGGCTGATCTTCGGCCGCAACTACGGCGAGATCATCCGGCAGTACCCCACCGTCACCATCCCCGACGACCATGATGTCGGGAACCCGAACCTGTGGGGCGCGGGAGGTAAGAAAGCCACCGAGCCCGGAGCGACCGACGGCGGATACCTGAAGCCCGCCGAATACGTGAAAGAGGTCGAAAGAGCGCAGACGAACCACCTGCCCGACCCCTTCGACCCAACGCCCGTTCAGCAGGCAATCGGCGCCTATTACACATCGCTCGACTGGGGCGGCATCAGCTTCGCCATACTCGAAGACCGCAAGTTCAAGTCCGGCCCGTCGGGACTCGTCCCGAAGTATGGGCCGAGGATAGACCTTGTGCCAACCGCCGAGTACGACCGCGCCGCGCTCGACCCGCCCGGCGCCGGGCTTCTGGGCGAGCGGCAGATGAAGTTCCTGCGCCAGTGGGCGGCGGACTGGCGCGGGGCAGAGATGAAATGCGTCCTGTCGCAGACCCTCTTCGCCAGCCTGCAGACGCACGCCAACACCCGCGATGAACGCAACTACGCCGACCTGGACTCGGGCGGCTGGCCGCACTCCGCGCGCGATGCGGCACTCAGAGAGATCAGGAAAGCGTTCGCGGTGCACGTGACCGGCGATCAGCACCTGGCGTCGGTGGTTCATTATGGAGTCGAGGATTTCGACAGCGCGGGGTACGCCTTCTGCACGCCTGCCGTTACGAATCTCTGGCGGCGATGGTGGGAGCCCGACGAGCCCGGCGGCAACCGCCGCCCCGGCTCGAGCCGCCATACGGGCGAATACGTGGACGGGTTCGGCAACCTCATGACCGTGATGGCCGTGGCGAATCCTCCCGCCGAGACCACCGAAGACAAACTCACGAGCCGCGCCACCGGATGGGGCGTGATAGTATTCGACAAGCAGAAGCGCACCATCACGTTCAACTGCTGGCCGCGGCGCGGGGACATCACCAGCCCGAAGTCGAAGCAGTATCCCGGCTGGCCGGTCACCTGCCGCCAGCAGGACAACTACGGGCGCAAAGCCGCGGCGTATCTGCCCACAATAAGGGTGCGGGGCATGGACGATCCGGTCGTTCAGGTGATCGAGGAAAAGTCCGGCGAGATCGTCTACACTCTGCGGATCAAGGGCACGGAGTTCCGCCCGAAGGTGTTTGAGGACGGGACGTACACAATCATCGTGGGTGATCAGGGGCGGCGGCAAGAGACGCTTACGAAGGTCCGGGCACTGCCGCCGGACGTCCGCCGCGTTATCGATATCGAACTGTAGCCGCTGCGCGGCTGAGGTAACTGGAGGAGAACATTGACTGTCAGATGCGGGATTGATCATCTTTTGGAGAACCAGGCGGCGCTCGAAATGCTGCGCGGCAGGCGGCTGGCCCTGCTCGGGCATCCTGCGTCGCTGACGCGCGGGGGGGCGCACACGCTTGATGCGCTCGCCGCGATACCCGATCTCGCAGTGTCGTCGGCGTTCGGGCCGCAGCACGGCATGCGCGGCGACAAGCAGGACAACATGATCGAGTCGGACGACTACACCGACCCGCATCTGGGCATTCCCGTCTTCAGCCTGTACGGCGAGAACCGGCGGCCGACGGCGGAGATGATGGACTCCTTCGACCTGCTGCTCGCGGACCTGCAGGACATCGGCACGCGCATCTACACCTTCGTGACGACGACTTGTTATATGCTCGAAGCGTGCGCGGATGCCGGGAAGCCCGTCTGGATTCTGGACCGCCCGAACCCCGCCGGACGCCCGGCGGAGGGCAGCATCCTGGAGCCAGGGTGGGAGAGCATGGTTGGCGTGGGGCCGCTTCTCATGCGCCACGGGCTGACCCTCGGCGAGATCGCGCGCTGGTACGCGGAGAAGAAGGGACTCGATCTCGCTCTCAGGGTGATTCCGATGACCGGCTACGACCCGGACGAGGGGCCGGGGTTCGGATGGCCGCTATCTGACCTGCCCTGGGTGAACCCCAGCCCGAACGCATCGAGCCTGAACATGGCGCGCTGTTTCCCCGGCACGGTGCTGTTCGAGGGCACGACGCTGTCGGAGGGGCGCGGCACGACGGCCTCGCTGGAAGTCGTGGGCGCGCCGGACGTGGATATGGAGCGGGTTCTCGGCCTGATGCGCCAGCTCGCGCCCGGGTGGCTTCGCGGGTGCCTCGTCCGTCCCTGCGCCATCGAGCCGACCTTCCACAAGCACGCGGGGAAGCTCTGCTCGGCGCTGCAGATTCACACCGACACGCATCTCTACCGGCACGACGAGTTCCAGCCCTACCGCATCGCCGCGCTCATTCTGAGGAGCATCCGAACGCTGCACCCGGACTACCAGATCTGGCGCGTGTTCCCGTACGAGTACGAAACCGAACGCCTTGCCATTGACCTGCTCTCGGGCGGGACGTTCCTTCGGGAGTGGGTGGACAACCCATCGTCAACGCCCGCCGATCTCGACGCGCGGCTGAAGCCGGACGAGGAGCGGTGGCTGGACGAGCGGGCGGCTTTCCTGATGTATTGACGCCGTTCTATCGCCCCACCACGTCATGCCGGGCTTGACCCGGCTTCCAGTCCGGGTGCGGGCGTGGGCCCCACCACGTCATGCCGGTCCGGCATCCAGTCCGGGTGCGGGCGTGGGCCCCACCACGTCATGCCGGGCTTGACCCGGCATCCAGTCCGGGCGCGGGCGTGGGCCCCACCACGTCATGCCGGACTCGATCCGGCATCCAGTCCGGGCGCGGGCGTGGGCCCTGAATCAAGTTCAGGGAGACGTGGAGCGGGGTGACGCGGGGCGGCCGCTTCCGGCCGCCCCGCAACTGTCACAAGATCATGCCGCGCGCCTGCGTCGCGCCAGACCCGCAAAGCCGATCAGGCCAGACCCCGTCAGCACTACGGACGCGGGTTCCGGGGTCGGCCTGCAGGGGACAGTCTTCATCTCCATCTGTGTAGACAAGGGGTCCAGAAAGCAATAGTCCCCCCCGTTCCCGGGGTCACCGAAGACACCGTAATGAAGATGAACCAGTGTGCCGTCGGTGAAGCCATAAAGCGTTCCCAGCTTTGTATCCGTCCCCACTGGTCCGGTTATGTCGCCAGTGGTCGAGACGTGGCCGTACTGCTCATATGAGCCTCCGCGATGCTCAACTCTGCCCCCTTGGTTCCCCTGTCCCCAGCCCTCCGTGGCTGTACCCGCGCAGGTGGGGTAGACGACGTCCGTCGTACTGAACAGATGAACAACGCATGAGTTGTCAACCCAGGCCACCAGGTCAATACCGTCATGGACCCCAGGGTCGAACAGTGGGCCCTTCCCGGCCCCGTCTCGGTATGAGCCGTAGACAATGTTGGTCCCCGGGATTGTGAGTTCCGCATCTGTGTATGGTGTGCCCTTGTTGTTCCCGCGTTTCTCGCAGTCGTAAGGGACCGGCAGCCAGTACCCGGCGAAGCCTTCGGGCCGAACCGGGTTTTTGAACGGCTCTTTGAACACCCAGACGTTCATCTCCGTATACACTGCCCACGCCTGGTCGGCAGCTGTCATAGCGACGAAAGCCACTAAGGTACTCCTCAGCAGCAGTGCCATCGCCTTCCCGTATCCGCTGCGCGTTTCCATGTTTCACTCGCATCCCTTCTGGCGCCTTCGGCCGCCCCGTGCTCTCGCGAACTCAGGCCACGCGCCTGCGGCGGATCAGAGCTGCGAAAGCGACAAGGCCCGTGCAGAAGGCTATCCCGGACGATGGCTCGGGGACGGGGCCAAAGGGCCGCGCCCAGTGTGAGCCGCCACTCCGCGTCAGCCCGGGCGAGGATGGCCACAGGTCAAAGGTATCCTGATCGCCCCCGTGAACCACGACCTCGATCCGTGTTTCTTCCGTGTACTTGCTCTTCAGGCTGAGCCGAAAATTGCCCTGCCAGCCGGACTTTTCGAATATCACTCTTACCCAGTCCCCGTCACGCTTCACTGCCGTGATCGTCTTGTTTGCCGCCGTCAGCACGGTGCCGTCGGCCGACCATGCGGTGGCATCCACAAGTGACTCGAAACCGGGGAAACAAAGGTCAACATAGGGCCGGCCGATATCGACTGGGAAGAGAGCATTTTCTTCGGCGAGGTCGAATGTGTGGATTCCTGGGAGGCCGAATCCCATCTGCGCCATTTCGGCGTTTCCGAATCGCCGGTCTGCTGGATGCTGATGGGGCATGCCTCGGGTTA
>JAGVUD010000227.1 GCA_019136435.1 Armatimonadota bacterium
GCGCGGAGCAGCCTTGCGGGTTTCTGTTCACGGCGAACACATACCACTGCCCCGCGACGCGCTTCAGCATCGTATCGAGCGGGGCGTCCGCGGGCGCGGTTTTCAGCACGCCCGTCACGCTGGGAGTCAGTAGCGCGGGCGTCAGTGTGCGCATCTCCCCGGCGAGCTTCTTCATATAGGCCCAGTGCTCGGGGTAGTCCAGAATGCTGTAGCGCGAACCGAGAAACGCCCAGTAGATGATCCCCTTCGCTCCGTTCACGAGCGCGAGATAGGTCATGCAGCGCTCTTCGGCGTCCGTCGGGCGATGCACGCCTTCCACCAGGAACTTGCCGTCTCTCCAGATGCCCCAGTCGAACGCCTGCGGGATCACCCACACCGGCTTGTCCTTCTCCACCGCCGCAACGGCTCCCGCCGTCACCTTGCCCACTGTGTTGGCGGGCGCGTGCGGGATGGGGTAGGGGTCCACCCACATAATGTCCGTGCCGTCTCTGTAGAGCCCCGCCGCCGTCGGCGACATCGTCACCATCGAGCAGGGGTGCTGCGGGTCGGTCTCCTTCACGAGGCGGTACAGCTCCTCGGCCACATCCGCCGAGGCCTTGCCGATGCCTTCCGGCTCGTCCACGATGTACCATCCCAGAAGCGCCGGGTGGCTCATCCGCGCCTTTACGTCGGCGATCATCTGCTCCCGCGTCTCATCGCCCTTGCGGACGCTGACCGGCACCGTCGGATACACAAACGCCTTTAGCCCCGACTGCGCCGCGGCGTCCATCAGCGGCAGAAGAGCGCTGTTCGTGTACGCATAGAAGACCGTCGTGTTGAAGCCCGCTTGCGCGGCTTCCTTCTGCAGCCCCGCGTGGTTCTTCCCGCCCTTGTCCTGAATGGTGTACATCCCCACGGGGAAGAACGGCTTGCCGCCCACCGTCAGGAACCCCTGCCTGTCGAAGCCCACCTTCGGTTTCGGCTCGTAGGGGTAGGGGCGGCTGAAGCTGGTGTAACTGACCCCGCCCGCGGCGGACACTGTCGCCTTCACGAGATACCTGCCCGCCGGGAGTCCCTCCGCCTTGAAGCTGACAAGCGCCGATCCGGACTCGGGCGCCTTCATCTGCTTCACTGCCAGCGCCTTCGTTCCGCTGCGGTCCAGAAGCACCGCGCGCAGGGTGGCGCCCGGCTTCTGCTCGTTGGGCAGGTTCACTGACACCGCCGCCTCGATGCGCCTGTAGAGCATCGCGTACAGTTTCTCCTGAATCTCCACCGTCCGCACGGCCCGAAAGACCCGGTGCAGCATCCCGAGCGGCTTGCCCGAATCCGCGTCCTCCAACTCCAGCGTCAGCAGATACTGCCCCGGCTTCTCGATGCTCAGCGGGATGATCTGCGGCGTGCTCCCGCCCGGCGCGGCCTGCAGATCCCCGCTCTTGCCGACGGAGGATGTGGGCCCGCTCAGGTTGTACTTCAGGCGGGTGCGCGCGGGCTTCTTCGAGAGGTTCAGAATCCCCGCTTCAATCGCGCCCTGTCCCACCATCTGAGTCGCGGCTCGCTCGCACACCAGCCCCACCAGGCTGCCGTCCGTGTCCGGCAGAGCAATCTCGCCGTGCGACATCGGCTCCAGGAACGTCGCCTGGCAGGGCATCCACGACGACAGCTCGGTCTCGCCGGCCTGGCGCGTGCGCATGAAGTTGCCGCCCATCATCCGCGGCTGGCGTCCGTCCTGCAGGCCGAGCGTCGAAAACGGTATTCGCACTTCGACGCTCCAGCCTCGCGCCCCGCGCGTGCAGGCGGCCTTCCAGTCGCCGTTCCACGTTTCGTCGTCGTCCAGATCCCGGCCCGTGGCTGTGCCTTCTGCCTTGATGCGCCCGTCATACCGCGATCCGGCGGGGTTCACGATCAGATGCAGGATGTCGGTCTTCGAGTTGTCCGAGTCCAGGAACAGCTCCACCGAATCGTCCTCCCACACCTTGTCATCGAGGGGGCGTTCCTTGAACACGAGCTGCCCGATGCGCGGCTCGTCGCACAGGATGCCGATGAAGAGTGCCTCGGAAGTCGCCACGGCCTTCACGTGTGTCTGCGCGCTGGCGAGCTTCTGCTTGCCGAGCACAGTGAACCCGGACGCCTGGCGCGTCTCGGCCCACGCTGCGTCATCCAGCCTGCCGTCCACGGCGGGCGCGCGCTCAACGCGGGACACTTTCAGCCACGTGTCCGAGTTCGGGGCGGCGCAGGCCGGAGCCGGCCGCAAAGCGAAAGCAGCACAAGCGGCCAGCGCAAGAGTGGCCGCGCGGAACGGGTCTTTCATTGTCATCTCCCTCGGTGATTCGCCGGAGGCGCAGCGTCCATCCGCCTCGCGTTCGAGCATACCGCTCCCGCGAACTCCCGTCAAATCCGCCCTGTGGAGTGCGAAAGCAGCGCTTTCGCTCTTCCGAGTTCGCGTTGGCCCGCTTTCGGCTTGCCCTTGGCAGGGCCCACACAACGTCATGCCGGGCTTGACCCGGCATCAACGGGGATGCGGCCGCGCAACGTCATGCCGGACTTGATCCGGCATCCACGGCATCCGGAGGTGGGTCCTCTGAGATCGGATTGCCCTTGCAGGGCCACCCGAAACAGGACGGTGGGGCTTGCAGCCCGTGGCCGTGCGAACGCGGCTGCAAGCCGCGGCATTCGCCCGGCGCCGCCTTGAAAGGGCAGCACCATCGTTGGGCAGGCGGCGTTTCGCGCCTGTGGAGTGCGAAAGCAGAGCTTTCGCTTTTTGATGCCGGGGCGTGATTGCGCACCACGCCCCGGCCAGCGAAACTACCCGATCGGCCGCGCCCACACGTTCCGGAACCGGATCAGGTTGCCATGGTCCTGCAGCAGCACCGGCCCCGGCTCCCCGCAGTTGTCGTCCATGTTCCCCGGCGTCGGCTGCGGCAGGTTCAGATTGTGGTGAATCCACACGCCGTTCAGCAGCACCGACAGCCTCGCGTTCTTCGTCTTCACGCCGTGCTCGTTGTACTTCGGCGCGATGAAGTAGATGTCGTACGTCTGCCAGTTCTCCGGCGGACGCCCGGCGTTCAGCAACGGCGCGGCCAGCTTGTACAGCCCGCCGCAGTCGTCGTCCTTGCTGTCCAGCCCGTACGAGTCCAGCACCTGCACCTCGTAGCGCCCCTGAATGTACACGCCGCTGTTCGCGCGCGCCTGGCCCTGGCAATCCGCCATCAGCGGCAGCCAGAACTCCACATGAAGCTGAAAGCTCCCGAACGTCTCCTTCGTGCAGATGTCGCCCGTGCCGGGCTTCACCTCGAAGTAGCCGTCCGCAACCGTCCAGCCCGCCGGGTCGTCCGAGCCGCGCTTGTGCCAGTTCGACAGGTCCTTGCCGTTGAACAGAACAACCGCGTCCGCGGGAACGGGCTCCGAGCCCTTATACAGATTCGCCAATTCATTACCTCCAAAGAAGAGTGCTTGCGCCAGCATACTCTCTCCGGCGCCGCCGTGCAAGCGCAGCGGGGCCTTTTCTGGAGTGCGGCACGTAAGTGCCGCTTGTAGCAGGTGCTTCGGCCCGTCGTTCCAGAGAACTCCGAGTCGAAGCACAGAGAAAAGCGAAAGCTCTGCTTTCGCACTCCAAACGGCATCAGGCAGGACAAATGCCGTCCTCCTGCCGAAACAAACGCCAGACCAGAAACGGTGACCACACCATGAACATCCGAAAAGCTGTCATCACGGCCGCCGGGCGGGGCGCGAGGCTCTACCCGGCCGCCACGCCCGTCCAGAAGTCCATGCTCCCGATAGTGGACCGGGACGGGTTCGTCAAGCCCGCCATCCAGCTTATCGCGGAGGAGGCCCTGTTCAGCGGGGCGGAAGAGCTCTGCATCGTCTGCGCGCCGGGCGACGAGGAGCAGTACATCGCCCAGTTGCGCT
>JAGVUD010000246.1 GCA_019136435.1 Armatimonadota bacterium
GCTCTTCTGACCCTTCATCTGGCGCAGGTGCTGTGGAAGGACCTGCCCGGGTTCGGAGCGCTCGTGACACCGCTTGCGATGGCGGCGCTGTTTGTCGCGACAGCTCTCCCGCACGCCGAATCTTCGTATCATCAGGAGGTGCTCGCGAGCCAGTGGATCTACCTGCACGTCCTCAGCATCGTCCTTTCGATGATCCTGCTGTTGTTTGCCGCCTGCTGCGCGGTGCTGTGGCTCATCCAGCATCATCTGCTGAAGGCGAAACGCTGGGCCGGGGCCTTTCGCCGCCTTCCGCCGCTCGAGGTGCTCGACAGCATGAGCTTCTTCCTCGCCGCTGTCGGGTTCGCGGCGCTCACGGTCGGGGTGGTGACTGCTGTTGTCTGGGCCGCCACGCACCCGGATCAGCAGCGCGCGCAGAACCTGCTTACGCGGGGCGCGGCGATTCTCAGTTGGATTCTGTACGCGTTCTATCTGTGGGCGCACGGCAACGCCGGATGGAGGGGCAAGAAGGCGCAGTACATTCTCGTGGCGGGGTGTCTGGCAATTCTTATCACCACGCTCCTGCACCGCTGGTTTTTCCCGAACGCGGACGTCGCGGGCCTCGGTCTTCTGACGATCATGCGAGGCGCGCTTTGAGGCCGCTGGTCATCGGCACCCGCGGAAGCAGGCTGGCGCTCGCACAGGCGCGATGGGCGATGGAGCGCTTACGGTCGGCCTGCCCGGGCCTGGAGGTGCGCGCGGAGATCATACGCACCAGGGGAGACCGGGTGCGTGACAGGCCGCTTGCCGCCATCGGCGAAAAGGGGCTCTTCGTCAAAGAGATCGAGCACGCGCTGCGTGCCGGGGAGATTGATGCCGCCGTGCACAGCCTGAAGGACCTGCCGAGCGCGCTGGCGCCGGAGTTCACTCTCGCCGCGGTTCCCGGGCGCGCCAGTCCGGCCGACTGTTTGGTGGCCCCGGCATACGGCAGCCTGTCCGCGCTGCCTGAGGGCGCCATCGTTGGCACGGGCAGCCCCCGGCGCAAAGCACAACTTCTGGCGATGCGCCCCGATCTGGACGTGCGCGACATACGCGGAAACGTGGACACGCGTCTTGAGAAAGTCGGGGCGGGTCAGTACCAGGCCGCCGTTCTTGCAGCCGCTGGTCTGGAGAGACTCGGGCTGCGGGGGGTCATTTCGCAAATCTTTGCGCCGGCTGAGATCACACCGGCCGTGGGACAGGGGGCACTCGGGATCGAGGCCCGTTCTGACGATGAATGGGCTGTCGGACTTCTTCGCCGTGTGAACGACCCCGCCGCGGAAGCGGCAGCTACGGCCGAACGCGGTTTCGCGGAGGCGCTCGGCGCATCGTGTACTACTCCTGTCGGGGCGCTGGCGGTTGTCACCGGAAAGCCCGAGTTGTTGCATCTCACCGTGGCCCTCTGTGATGCCGCGGGCACGAGTGTAATACGCAGAGAGTTGGGTGGGGAGGCAGAACGGCCGCGGGAACTCGGATTTGAAGCGGCCGCTCTGATACGCGAGGCGGGTGGCGACGAGCTTCTGAGGCCCTGTCGATGAGGCACGATATCATCGGCAACAGACAATTCCGGGAGATAAATGAGTCCTGCAACCATAGACTGTGATTTCCTCGTCATCGGCAGCGGCATCGCCGGCCTGACCTTTGCTCTGAACGTGTCGGAGCACGGCACGGTGGTTGTCGTCACGAAGAAGAACGACACCGAGTCCAACACGAACTACGCCCAGGGCGGCATTGCCGCTGTTCTCGGTGGGGACGACAACTTCGATCTGCACATACGGGACACGCTTGTCGCCGGGGCTGGTCTGTGTCATGAAGACTCCGTCCGCATTCTTGTCGAGGAAGGGCCGCAGCGTGTCCGCGAACTGATGGAGATGGGAGTGCGGTTTACGCAGGAAATGGAAGAGGACGGACAGCACAGCCATCTGGCTCTCGGACGCGAGGGAGGGCACTCGCGGCGGCGCATCGTCCACGCGGCCGACCTGACCGGCCGGGAGGTGGAACGGGCGCTGGTCTATCAGGCGAAGCGTCGCGCTAACGTCCGCTTTTTCGAAAACGACATGGTCATCGAACTGGCGCTCGCCGATGACCCGGAGACCGGCCAGCCAGTGTGCGCGGGTGCCCACGTCTTCGACACCGAGACGGGCGACACGTACACCGTCCGGTCGCGGGTGACAGTCCTTTCTACCGGTGGCCTCGGGCGCGCCTATCTGCGCACGACCAATCCCAGCATCGCGACGGGGGATGGTGTCGCCTTCGCCTACTGGGCGGGCGCGCGCATCGGCAACATGGAGTTCATTCAGTTCCACCCCACGTCGCTCTACCACGAGCGCGGCGATTCGTTCTTGATCTCCGAGGCGGTGCGCGGCGAGGGCGGCGTGCTCCGCCTGAAAGATGGCAGCACTTTCATGGAGCGCTACCACGAAATGGGGTGTCTCGCGCCCCGCGATATCGTCGCGCGCGCCATTGACTCGGAGCTGAAAGCGTCCGGCGAAGAGTGCGTCTGGCTGGATGTTACGCATCTGGGAGAGGAGCGCATCAAGACGCGCTTCCCCAACATCCACGAGCGCTGCCTTTCGCTCGGGATAGACATCAGCCGCGAGTGGATTCCCATCGTGCCCGCCGCGCACTATTCGTGCGGAGGAGTCGTGACAGACACGATGGGCCGCACGGACATCGCCCGCCTGTACGCAACGGGCGAGGTTTCCTGCACGGGAGTGCATGGCGCGAACCGGCTGGCGAGCAACTCGCTTCTCGAGGCTCTCGTCTACAGCCGCCGCGCGGCAACGGATGCCGTTGAAGTTGCTGGCCGCGCTGAACTGGCTGACGGCGTTCAGCCGTTCGCGGACGGCGGACACACCGAAGCTGTGCCGATGGAGCTGCTCAAGGAGCTTACGCTGCGCCTGCGCACGGTGCTCTGGGTATATGCGGGCATTGTTCGCACGGGCGAGCGGCTCACGATAGCGCTGGGTGAGATCACCGCCATCAGCCACGAGTTCGAAGCGCTGTGGCACACCGGACGGCTTTCGTCGGAGCTTCTCGAGCTTCGCACGCTTCTCACCGTTGCGCATCTCATTGTGCAGTCCGCGCTGACGAGGCAGGAGAGCCGCGGGCTGCACTACACGCTCGACTATCCCGAGCGTGACGATGTGAACTGGCTGCACGATACCATTCTGAAGAAGTCCGGCCGCAAGCGCGCCTGAGGCGCGCTCTTACCTCAGCGCGGGTCGGGCTACTGGGCGTCCGCGAGCGCGGTGGCCAGCCGCAGGTAGCCCTCCAGAGAAATCTCCTCCGCGCGGGCACCCGCCGGAATCGCGGCTTGCTCCAGAGCCGCCTGCACCACAGCCTTGTCCATGCCCATACCCGCCGCCAGTCCGTTTGCCGCCTTCTTGCGCCTCTGCGAGAACGCCGCGCGCAGCGCCCGGAAGAACAGAGCCTGCACGGCCTCACGGAGCCGCGCGGGCTGCGGGGTCATCACGATGAGCGCCGAATCAACATCCGGCGACGGCAAGAACAGATGGCGCGGCACGGTGAATGCGAGGCGGACGTCGCAGTGGTAGGCACAGAAGACCGTGAGGCTCGAGTAGTCCGATGACCCGGGCGAAGCCGTAATCCTCTCCGCAACCTCCTTCTGAACCAGGAGTGTGATTCCGCTGAGACGGTCTTTGTGCTCCAGAAGCCTCTCGATGATGGGAGTCGTGATGCTGTACGGGATGTTCGCAACGACGCGCACGGGGCACGAGGAGGCGTCCGCAACTTCACTCAGATCGACCCGCAGAATGTCGCCGTCAACGATCGTCACGGACGGGTTGTCCCGATACCGGTCCTTAAGCGCCGCAGCCAGCCTGTGATCCACCTCGACAGC
>JAGVUD010000442.1 GCA_019136435.1 Armatimonadota bacterium
TCCAGATCGGTCACCTGAAGGGCCGGTTTTCCAACCGTTATGAACATGTCCTCTTCATCCCGCAGCGCACTCACTCTGTACCCGTCGCCCCGCCAGTAGACGGCGAACGAATAGCCGTCCGGCTCCTTCCCGTTGCGGACAACGCAGAGGGCAAGCCAGGGCTTCGCGCGCGATCCAGCCTGGCAGATGGAGCGTATCGAGTAGGTGGGCTCGGCTTCTTTGCGGGAGTGCTCCTCGCCGAGCAGCCTCCACTGGAGCTTGCGCGCCAGCTCCGCGTCAATCTTCTGGATCTCCTGCCCCTGACGCTTCACGCTGAGCCCGGGACGCACCACTCCGAGCCACCCGGTGATGCCAGCGTAGGCCTCGGCCTGACCGCGCCCGGTCATCACGCTGCGGACGGTATGCCCCCACGCAGGCCCGTCGTCCTCCTCCTCCTCCTCGTCGCTGTAGTAGTCCCTGTCGTGTCTGGCCGACTCCAGGTTCGCCCGGGCTATTTCGTTTTTGACCGCTGTGTACGCCGCGCCTGCTGTCTTGTAGAAGTAGAGCAACGCCAGCCCGGCGGCAACAAGGCCCAGTACGATTGCATCCGCCCACAGGTCGCGCCCGTATGTCCGGAAGTATTTCCAGTGATAGGGATAGTCGTAGATCCACGGCCGGTCTTCGTCTTCGTCATCAAAGTAAAGGCGTGATTTGAGGCGCTCCCAGAGACCCGAGGGGCGAGGCTCAGAACTGTCGTCTGCCGCGTCGCCGCCGTCCGGCTCGCGGTCTCCCAGCACCTCCTCCGTGAACGCAACCCAAACACGCGGCCAGAAACCCTGAGGCTCAGGGTTGTCGTCTGCCGGGTTGTCGCCTCGCTGTTTGCCGGCCTGCGAATCCTGCTGTCTGCGGTCTGCCATCGCGATTCCCCTCATTTGTGCGCCGCCCGCGCCCCGTACTTTTGCCAGTACTATTCTATAGCATGCGGGCGCGATCCGCGGCGAAGGCGCGCGAGACAGAACGGTTTTGCAGGGGCCAGAAGTGTGCATCTGTGCCTGTCCGCGATCATCACAAGTGCGGCCCATTGCCCCGCGGCTTCCTGCCCGGGCCGAAGGTTCTTTGCGCGCCGCCGGCAACTGGGCGACGAGCCCCGCCTTACCGCTCAGGCGCTCTTATGGACGGTTCAAACCGCCAGTTGCGCCACTTGCGCAAGGAAGCTGTCCTGCCAGAGGTTCGTCCCCTACAATGGCAACTGGCACAAACCGGAATTGGCAGTGCCATTGGTCCGCAGGGGAGGACATTAGCATGAAGAAGACAGTCGTTATTACTCTTTGCATTCTGCTCGCTTGCGCAACCGCCGTGATCTCTGGCGGCCGCAGCACAGACCCGCTCGGGGTTGCGGTTTCTCCGCAGACCCTGCTTCTGGGCGCCAGTCAGGGCGGACATGTCGTGGTGCACACCGACGGCCTGCCGTTCGGCGCCGTTGTCGGTTCTTCGGTCACGCTGAACGGAGTGGCCGCAAGGTCCGTTTCCGCCGACACATGCGGCGACCTGGTGGCGAACTTCGACGAAGCCGCAATCAAAGCCATCGTCGCCGTTCCTTCCGCCAGGCTGACGCTTGCCGGGCTCAAGGTGGACGGAACCGCTTTTTCGGGCTCTGACACCGTCAGAGTCGTTCAGAAGTAGCCGGGCGGCTCGCTCACAGCCGAACACACCAGCGCAGCAGGGGAGCAGGGGCGCGACCGGAGAATCCGCGCCGTTGCTCCCCATTTTGCTGTACGGGCGCCCGAGCGAGTGCTATAATCGAGACAGCAATCCGCCGGGGCAGTCCGCACGGCAGACTATTGCTGGCCGGCGTGGACGCCCGGGCACGGGAAAGAGAGGGGTACACCATGGGAAAGAACCGTCTGGTCTTTCTGGCAGCCGGCCTGACGCTTGCGGCGGCGGGAGGCGTGCTCGGCTACGGGGCGGAAGGCCATCGCCAGATCACGCGGCAGGCGCTGCAGATACTCTCGGGCGCCGGCGAAGCCGCTTACACGCGCTTCCTGAGCACCGGGGGCTCCTGCCCCGAAATCCAGGCCATGCGCAAGCGCCCCCTGTCGTTCCGCGATCTGTCTCCCGTCGAAAAGCTCATTGACGAGACTCCCGCCGTGGACGGCTGGCGCGACGTCGAGTTCGTGGACGTGGAGGGCGGCATCGGCAGCGGGGGCAGGGACAACCCGCACAAGTTCGAGCTGAACGCCATCAACGACAAACCCATGACCGGCCATGGGGACATGTCCTTCACGGCGATGAACCACTTCATTGACATCCGCAAGGGGCCGGGGCAGTTCGACGACTACGACGGCTACTCCTACCGGAGAGGCTCGGGCCACATTGACGAGCGGCAGAAGGCCGAGTCCGCGGCGTCGTCCTGGTTCGAGGGGCTGGCGGCGAAAGTCAGCGGGCTGAAGGTGGACGAAGGGGTGAACTGGTGGCTGAACGACGCGTACGTTCACGTGTCCGGCCAGGAATGGTACCGCAACTGCTCGCCGGCGATGGAGCGCTACTCGTTCTTCCAGGACAGCGGGAAGTACAAGACCAGAGACGAAGAACTGGCCGCGCGGTTCCCGCTCGCCAAATCCACGGGGGAGCGCAACCACGGGGTGCCCTACAGCGTCTTCATGCCCGTGGACAACATGGCCCGATACTGGTACGGGCGTTTCACCGGGACGGGCGACATTCTGGCGCTCGCCCCCGTGCTGCACGCAGTTCAGGACGCCAGCGTCCCGCACCATGCGGCGGGCTGCCTTGGCAACTGGCACAGCCAGTATGAGAGCGACGTTGACGCCGCGATACAGCGCTGGACGTCTGAACCCGGCTTCGCGGAGACGGTCCGGTCGCTCGTCGCGGACTGGAGCATCCCCGATCCGTCGCCTCCCGCCAGGCTTGCCGCTGGCGACCGGGGCAGGAGGCCTTCCATTGACTGGCGCGTGGACCAGCTCGTGACCTGGCTCGCACTGAACTCGTTCGAGGAGTATCACGCGACGTACGGGGACTTCAAGGACGGCTACCGCCTGAGTGAACCGAGCGCAAAGAAGCTAGCGGGGCTTGCGACGGCGATGAGCGCGCTCGTTTTGAAGAAAGCGTGCGGCGGCGGCAGTGGGGGCGCGTACGGCATTGTCATCAACGTGCCCGACCTCCCGGCGGGAGATCAGCCGATTGCCGTTTCGTTCCGTGCCGGTGACAGCTTCACGATCCGGATCGCCGCGAACCATACCACGGGCTACCAGTGGCGGCTGGCCGGGGCGCCGGACGCGAAGGTCGTCACCTGCACCGGCTCCACATACGAGGCGCCGCCGGATTCCGTGCCGGGCAAGGGCGGCACGGAGGTCTGGTCGTTCAAAGCGACGGGCAAGGGAAGCGCGACGATCCGGCTCGACTATGTCCGGCCGTGGGAGGTGGACGCGAAGCCTGCCGCCACGCAGCCGTTCAACGTGACCGTGAACTAGAAGAGGCGCGTCTCAGCCCAGCTCTCGGACGCTGACGGCGCGGAACCAGACGGTGTCGCCGTCGTTGTGGTTCTGCAGGCCGACGTAGCCCTCCAGCGACCGGCCGCTGTCGTACTCGCACACCACCTCGCCGTTCAGGCTGATGGTGTAGCGCTGCCCCACAACCCGAATCTCCAGTTCGTTCCACTCGCCGATCGGGCGGGTGGGGACGTGGGTGGGGCCTTTGAAGTCGTACACGGCGCCGGTGCGGTGCTTCGGATCCTTCGGCGGGTCGCAGATCTGAATCTCGTGTCCCTGGTTCACCGGGTTCCAGGGGTCGCCCTTCGGGTCGGGGAAGCGCACGAACACGCCCGAGTTGCTCTCCGGCTTCTCCGGGCGGTATTCGACCCGCAGCACGAAGTCGCGGTACGCGCGCTTCGTGTACCAGAGCAGTCCCATGCCGCCTTCGGAGCGGATTGAGCCGTCGCTCTCGGGCACGAAGCGTCCCGGCCCGATCTGCTGCCATCCGTCCATGTTCGAGCCATCGAAGATGACCGTGAATCCTTCTTCCAAGTGCAGTCTCCTGTGTTCCATCGTCCGTGCCGCCGCGCGAACGTGGATTCGATCTTCAGAGCATGAACACGATAGCAGCATGCGACGCCTTTTGACATCCCCCGGCTGGCTGGTATAATGGCCGCGCCGCGCACGTGCGGCTAGGGTAACAGAAGGAGTTCGGACGGGACAATGCTTGCTCGTGTGACATCCAGCGCGGTTATGGGCGTGGACGCGTATCTTGTGGACGTGGAGG
>JAGVUD010000145.1 GCA_019136435.1 Armatimonadota bacterium
GTCCCATCCGGCGGCCCCCCCTGCGTCGCCAGAGCGTCTGCACTGGCGGCTGTTAACCGCTTGGTCGCTGGTTCGAGCCCAGAGTGCCGAGCCAATAACCTCAAGCCCCGCAATTGCGGGGCTTTTTCGTTGACACCCATCACCCTCGGCGCCATGGACGGGCCTTCCGGACGCAAATCACGTTGTCCCAAAGGCATTTGCAGAACGCCTGCCGAAGGGTGGCCGCCGCCACTCACGCCCCCGGCGACTCTCTCCGGCCGCCCCGCACCATGTGCACCCCCGGGCTGTAACGGCCCCAAATGGCCCAAACTCTCGGTTCCTCTCTGCCTCTATCGGCCCGAAAAACTCTATCGCCTCTCTGACCACCCCCGGAAGTGCCCGAGAAGCCCTCCGAGCCCCCCGCCGGACCCCTTTCTGGTTAACAGAGCGTTTTCCAGGCCCCAAATACGCCCGGTGTCGGACGGCAGCCGCCATCGACGGCGCCAACGAGACGCGGCTCGGCGCGACCCACGAACGCTTTCCGCAGGCGAAGCGCGCCAGCCGGGTCCTGGCGCTGCAGGGGATCTTCGTGGCGCTGCAGCGGGCGGATGGAGATCACGAAGGCCAGGAGGAGTCACAGGCGATGGGCTTGGCCGTTCTGGCCTTCAGTGACCAGGGGGCACTGCGCCTCCTGGCCGGCCGAACTCCCTGCGGCGTCGCGTGTTTCCGGAGCCCTTCCATGGGCGGGAACATAGATCCGGCCGCGCCTGCGAACAAGGCCGTTAACAGCACCATGGCACCAGGGACGCGGCGTCTGCGACCGTCTCCGTCAGCGGATGAGATGCCGGCACCCCCGGGCGGCCCGGTTTTCGAGATCAGTCCACAATGTGTGGGGGGGGGGCCTGGATTTGGCGTCAATGCGATGATCGCGTGTCCGTATGGGGAGATCGCGTTCGGTCGCCATCCGTGGCATCTTCCTTCCGGCGGCGGGTGATCATCGCCACCAGGCAGACCAGAAGAACCGCCACTACCAGGAACGGTACCGCCTCGGCTAGGCGCTCATCGAATGCCCGCCCCTGCCCGGAGGCCCTACCGATTCCCACGACCAGGCCGAACACAAAGATGAACGCTCCGGTGGCCCCGATGCCAACGAGGACGTACAGAGCATCTCCAGGACTCGCGCCTTGCCGCAACACAAGGTCAGCGAGTCCTCGGTTCTTCCAGAGAAGCAATGGAAATAGCAGGACGTACAGACCGCACAGTGCAAGAAGAAAGAGCTGCCACGCCGGTTCATCTTCCCCGGGCGGAGAAATCAGAGAGATGGCCAGCATCGTAAAGGATGGCGGTACCAGAAACGCAAAGACAGCCTCGGGGCGGACGGGGCCAAATGGCGAACGCATCGGTCGTTCATCTCCTGTTGGGGGGGGACTGCAGTTCATGACCAGTCGATCACAGGCACACTCGCCGGGGAGAACGACGACAAGACCGAAGCCCTCAATAGAACACACACTTTGTGCGGCAGTCTTCAACATAGGAACTCGGTACCCATGTGTACCCAGTCACGACGTCGATGCCAACGTCCCAACCAAACTCGGGGCTGACCCAGCCGTTGCTCCATTTGGAGCCGAGCTTTATCTTTCCAAAAGTCGCTCCGAAACCGGGCGCAATAGCTCCAGATATCACAACAGCTCCACCGTTGAAATCGCCTGGACCTCCCACGTTCGAGAAACTTACAAAGAATCCCCCACTTCCTACCGCAGGGAACGGAAGTACAAGGCCAGAGAACAAGCCGAACACACCGACGTGCCAGACTTCGCAATCAGAACCCACTTTGCTCCTAAGCTCGCAAGCCAGGGAAGCTCCACCAGCGATATAGCCGGCTGAGCCGAAGACACAGATACCCCCGTACTCGCCCGGCTCCTTCTTCTTGACACATCGGCCCAGTATGCACTGGCAACAGCAGTTGGTCGTTGTGTCGTACACAACGCCATCACAGCACTTCTTCTCCAGCCCAAGTGCATCCCAGAAGCGCGGCGGACAGTTGTCCACAAACCCGTACAGGTGTATGCCACCGTCCTCTTCCCTCGGATCCCTTGACAGCCACCTCCCGATCCCCGGGCTGTAGTAGCGGCGGCGAGGCTGTTGCAGATTAGGGTACCAGTGATACCTTTTCTTTAGAAGCGTGTATTTACATGCGCTAAGAAAAGGAGTCGGACGGTGGGTTTCATCAGGCCGGAGCGCGAGCAGCAGATCCTGTTCGGTTACAGTCTGGACGAGTTCGTGCCGGCCGACGCCCTGTGCCGGTTTGTGGTCGACCTGGTGTCCCGGCTTGACCTGCGGGCGGTCTACGCTGACTACAGTGATCAGGGCGGCGACGCCTTTGACCCGGCGATGATGCTGTCGACCTGGTTCCTGGCCTACGCCGAGGGCGAGACCAGCACCCGCGAACTGGAGCAGCGCTGCCGGCGGGACATGCATTTCATCTACGTCTCGGGCAACCTGAAGCCGGACCACACCAGTCTGAGCCGCTTCCGGCAGCGCCACCTGGCGCGGCTCCCGGATCTGTTCGTGGCGATCGTGCGTCTGGCCCGGCAGAAGGGCCTCTCCCAGTTCAGGACCATCTGCATCGACGGCACGCGCCTCAAGGCGAACGCCAGCCCAGGCAGGAGCCTGACCTCCGAAGAGCTTCAGCGGGGTCTGGAGAAGATCCGCGCGCAGATTGCCGAGTATCTGAAGCAGTGCGAACTCGCCGATGGCGCCGCCGCCGAGGAGGGCGAGCTGCGGCGCGAACTGGCGCGCCTGCAGGCGCGGCAGGCGCAGTACGAACAGCGCCTGAACGAGATCGAGCAGCGGCGGCAGACGCTTCACAGCCAGAACCGCGAGCGGCACCGGATCAATCTGACCGATCCCGATGCGCTGAAGATGAAGAAGGTCAACGCCGGCAGGGGCGTCCCGGCCTACAACGGACAGGCCAGCGTCGATGCCGAGACCGGCCTGATCGTGGCGGCCGAGGCGGTCACCGACGCCAACGACGGCGCCCAGTTCTCCCGGCAGCATGCCCAGGTCGAGGAGACCCTCGGGGAAGACGAGAGCCGCACCTACGTGGCCGACGCCGGCTATCACAGTCTGGACCAGCTCAAGTACGCCGACGACAACAGGGTGGACGCAGTCATCGACGATCGGCGGCCGGACCACCGTTCCCCGAAGGCCGACCAGCCTGCAGGCGACGCGACCAGGACGGACGGTCAACGGGTAACGCGCGCGGCATTCGCCTTCGATGCAGACGCCGACGAGTACATCTGCCCTCTGGGACGGCGCCTGGGATTCCGCAACCTGTGGACGGACAGGGCCGGGAACACCTTCAGGGTGTACGGCAGGTCCTGCATGGACTGTGACAGCAGAGCCGGCTGCATCGGCAGGACGGGCACGGAGACCTACAAGCGGGTCTTCCGCAACGTGCTGGAGCCGCTGGCCGAAGCGATGGCCGCGAAGGCGGCGGCGGAGGCCGGCAGGGCTCTTCTGAACGTACGATTCGCGACCTCCGAGCCAGTGTTCGGCAACCTGAAGGAGAACCTGGGCTTCCGCGGCGTGCGGCTGCGGGGGATAGCGAAAGTCCGGGGCGAATGGCTGCTGATGTGCATCGGGCACAACCTGAACCGCCTGTTCAGGCTGGTCGGTTCCGATGGTCTGCCGCGCAGAGATCAAGGCCCTTCCTCCGAAAGTGCCCCTGGCGCGCTGATTCGGCCCTTCCCAGGGCGTCGATACGCTTCTGTAATCCGCATCGCGGCCTGAACCCGCGCGCCGCCGCAATCAGCTCAGACCTTCGATCACCGGCCCCCTGACCGCGGCAGTCTTCCCAAAGGCGAGTTCTGCAACAGCCTCCTCCCGGTATCGCGGTTCTGGCCTTCAGTGACCAGGGGGCACTGCGCCTCCTGGCCGGCCGGATTCTCGCGGGCATCGCGTGTTTCAGGAGCCCTTCCATAGGCGGGAACATAGATCCGGTCGGCCTTCTGACTGCACTGGATCGCGTTACATGGGATTATGGCTGGCGCGCAATACCTGCCCGGTTCGGGCGTCAATGTCGATGTAGATGTTAGTTCCCGCTGCTGCCGAGTTGGTGATGACGTGCCAGCGGTCACCTGCGAACTGGACAGAGACCAGTCCCAACTGGTAGTCGCTGTGTTCTGCTACGTAGCCGGCAGCCAATGACAACGCGCCACGAATGCTCGTAGTCGCGGGCCAAGACGTTGCAGCACCACTTCTTACGAGCATCTGCGTGACGTCGTCAGGCGCCTCGAAGAGACGCGCGATGTCAAGCA
>JAGVUD010000362.1 GCA_019136435.1 Armatimonadota bacterium
GCCTCGACCGCATGGCCGCCGAAGGCGTGAAGCTCACCAGCTTCTACGCGGCGCCGGTCTGCACTCCTTCGCGGGCGAGGATTATGACCGGATGCTATCCGCCCCGGGTGGGGCTGCCCAACGTCCTCAACGCGAACTCGGACACCGGCATCAGCGACAGAGAGACGACGATTGCGGAGGTTCTGAAGCGGAGGGGTTACGCAACCGCGTGCATCGGCAAGTGGCACCTGGGCTATCAGCCGAAGTTCCTGCCCACGCGGCACGGTTTCGACTCGTACTTCGGCCTTCCCTACAGCAACGACATGAACCGCAAGGGAAACGAGGAGTTCCCCGTGCCCCTGATGCGCAACGAGGAGGTCATCGAACGGCCGGCCGTGCAGGAAACGCTGACCGAGCGCTACACGGACGAAGCCATCGCATTCATCCGGCGCAACCGGACGAGGCCCTTCTTCCTGTATCTGCCCCACACGTTCCCGCACGTTCCCCTGCATGTGTCGGAGCGCTTCAGGGGGAAGTCGAAGGGCGGGCTGTATGGCGACGTCATCGAGTGCCTGGACTGGAGCACGGGGCAGATTCTGGATGCGCTGAAGGAAGAAGGACTGGACGGGAACACGCTGGTCATCTTCACGTCCGACAACGGCCCGTGGCTCGTGAAGGGGAACGACGGAGGAAGCGCTCTTCCGCTGCGCGCGGGGAAAGGTACGACCTACGAGGGCGGCGTGCGCGTTCCGTGCATCGCACGCTGGCCGGGGCGCATTCCGGCGGGCACGGTATGCCCGGAGATGGCGGCGAACTTCGACATCTATCCGACGCTCGCGAAGCTGGCGGGGGCGACAGTGCCCGAAGACCGGATCATTGACGGCCGGGACATCTGGCCGCTTCTGTCGGGACAGCCCGGGGCGAAGAGCCCGCACGAGGCGCTTTTCTACTACAGGGGCAATGCGCTGCAGGCGGTGCGTTCGGGCCGATGGAAGCTGATCCTGGAGCACCAGCCTCAGGGTTCGAAGGAGACGACCCCGCTTGCGCTCTACGATCTGGAAACCGACATCGGCGAGACGCGGGACCTTTCGGCGGGCTACCCGAAACTGGTGCAGCGCCTGCAGCAGATGGCCGAGAAGTGCCGCGACGACATCGGCGACTCGGTGACCGGCCGGACAGGCCGCAACTGCCGTCCTCCGGGCAAGGTGTAGAGCGGGCAAGAGGCTTCAGCCGGCGTTCGGAGCGCCGGAGCGCGCCAGCCTGCCTCCAAGCCACAGCGCGGCCGCGACGATGGCGCCTTCGGCAGCCAGCGTGATGAGGGCCGCCAGAGCACTGCCGTATCCGTAGATGGGCATTCCCAGATGCTTGCGCGCCATCGCGTTGATCACCGCGGAGACTCCCGCCCACATCAGCGCGACCGCCCACGTGGGGAAGAGCATAAACAGGATGGCCGCCAGCTTCGCGAAGCGCGAGCGGCTGTTGAGGAAGACCCACGCCCCGCCCGCGCCGAGCACCAGGGTCGAGACCAGGACAGCCGGGCTGATGTCGAAGCCGGCGTCCATGGTGCGAAGCGAACTCTCATACTGAAGCGCCAGTTGCGCGTGACGGGCCAGAGCGTATCCGCCGCGCAGGGCGAGAAGGGCCAATCCCACAAACAGCGCCCGAGGCAGGGCGTTCCGGAAGCGAGCGGTCTTCCTGCGAAGCGTGAACGCCACGACGAGCGCGAGCAACCCCGCCGCATACAGCATCGGCCGAATGCTCCCCTGCGCGTGCTGAAGCGTGGCGGTGTGATCCATCGCGCCGCCGATGCAACTCAGCGCACGCCAGTGCCACGGCGGCGACGGGCGCAGGCGCACGGTGAAGTCTGGGCCCCCGTGCCGCAACAGCAGAAAGCTGTCCGGGCCGATGCTGATCATCTGCAGGCGCGGGTTGAAGAAGGCGTCCTGCTGGCTCGCGCGCCCCACACCCGGGATTTCGGCAAACCGGAAACGCGCCCCGCCGGGGATGCGCACGGGAATGATGCCGCGCGCAGCGCCCGTGAATCTGAGGGTGCGGACGCTGCCCGAGGTCCGGTCCCCGACCAGCCTGTACGGCGCGCGCGCCTGCAGGCTGAGTCTGGGGTCGCCCAGCAGCAGATAATACGGCCACGCGATACCGCCCCGCATGAGGCCGCGATTCTGCGCCTGCACAACGTGCCCGATCGGGAACTCCGGGTGGGTGTAGCGGAACGGGAACCCCGCGGGGTCGCCGAACAGGTTCCCGAACGGGCTGTGAAGTGCGCCCACATACGCCGCCGCGCCCGCATCGGTGAAGGCGAGCGCTATTGAGCCGGGGCTCCAGAGCTTGAACGTCTGGCAGGCGCCCGCCGCGACGATCTGACCGGGCACGGGCGGGATGTCCGCCGCGGTCAGATTCCCGGCCTCGTTCACGGCCCACAGGCTTCTGGTGCCATGTCCCTGATACATCACGTAGTCCGCCTCGCGCAGCCGGACGGCAACGCTCTCTTTGGACATGGGGAACCGCGCCGCGCCGCTGTCGCCCAGCAGCGTGATATGCCCCTCACGCGGGACCACCGAGAGCCGCCGCCCGGGTGAGGCGGGCTTGCGCCGCCAGAGCGCGCGCGCATTCTGGAGCGTGCTCCCTGAGATGAGGCCGACAGACACGGGTTCGCCGTGCCGGTTCAGAGCCTCTCCGAATCGGGAGAATGCCCGTTCCGAAAGGCTGCCGGGCGCAACGACCCAGATCAGAAACGCGGGGCGGTGCTTCAGGGCGTCTTCAAGATTGAGCGCGAGCGGGAGGCCCTCAGCGCGTGAGATCTCCGAGGCCAGGGAATGGTACGGGTCGCCCGGCTGCGACAGCACCACGGCGTTCCCGGCAGGCGCGGCGGAGGGCTGGCAGGCGATGACCGCGGCGAGAAGCGAGGCGAGAACGACGGCCGGGAACCTACGCGGCATCGGGGCCCAGCCATTCGCGGAGCTTCTCCGCCAGCCCGTCCGTTGTGCGAAGCTGACAAAGCTCATCCAGGCGGAACCATCCGATTTCGTCGGCGTCGCTGGCGCAGGCGGCCTCTCCGGAGAAGGCGCGGCAGATAAAGTCCAGCAGAACGTAGTGGAACTCCGGCGGGTTCTGACCTTCGGGCAGGCGAACTTCGGTGACACCAGCCAGACGCTCGACCGCGACGGTGAGGCCGGTCTCTTCCAGCGCTTCCCGCCGCACGGCGTCCGCAAGGGACTCGCCCCACTCCAGCTTTCCGCCGGGCACGCTCCAGAGGCCGCGGCCGGGCTCGTTGGCGCGCCGCACCAGCAGGACGCGCCCCTCCCGCACGATCAGCGCACCGACGCCAACGAGCGGCCTGTCAGCCAAAGGGATTCCTCGCGTTCACTCGGAATGACATGGCCTAGCCCTCCCGGAAGGCGTTCGTAATCGGCAGACGGCGGTCCTTGCCGAACGCCTTCGGGGTGATTTTGACGCCCGGCGGCGCCTGACGGCGTTTGTATTCGCTCGCGCGCACCATGTTGATCACCCGCCGGACGGTCGCTTCGTCGAAGGCCTCAGCCACGATCTCGTCCAGGCTCTTCTCCTGCTCCACATACATCTCCAGAATCGGATCGAGGATGTCATAGGGAGGCAGGCTGTCGGAGTCGAACTGGTTTTCGCGAAGCTCGGCGGAGGGGGGGCGCTCGATCGTGCTGCGCGGGATCATCTCGCCATCGCGATTCCGGAACTCGGCCAGCCGCCAGACCAGCGTCTTCGGCACGTCCTTGAGCACTGCGAACCCGCCCGCCATGTCGCCGTAGAGCGTGGCGTAACCGACGGCCATTTCGCTCTTGTTGCCTGTCGTCAGCACCAGATGCCCG
>JAGVUD010000109.1 GCA_019136435.1 Armatimonadota bacterium
CTGTACCTCAAGGGCAACGGCTTCGGGTATGTCGAAGAAGCGGACCGCTCCAGCGGTATCCGCGTCCAGGGCTCCATTGCTCCGGCAGCCGATTCGCTCGTTAACTTCGCCGGAATCGTGCGGACAACGCCCGGCGGCGAGAAGTACATCGAGCTTACGAGCATCTCGGGCGCGGGGGCAGGAGCTGTCCGGCCTCTCGTCTCGAACAACCGGAACCTCAGGTCGGCGCTTGTTACCGGCCTGTACGTGAAGGCGGCCGGCGTGGTTATGACCGGCTCGCTCACGGACACGTCGTTCATCATCAGCGACGGTTCGGATGGCACGGGCATCGGTGTGGTCACGAGCGGCATACCGGCGGTGAGCGAGGGCGACTTCGTAATCGTCAGCGGCGCGGCCGGACTGGACGGTTCGCGGATTATCTATCAGAAGTAGCTCGCCTGAGGGGCTCCTTCGCGGGCTTCCCGCCGGACGGGTGTTTTTTCTTTGCTGAAAAAAGTACTTGTTCTGGCGGGAAGCCTGTGGTATGCTTGATGTCAGTCTTGCGATGGGCAGGGAAGCTCGCGGTTTCACGCGATTGTGGGCTGAAGCTCAAAAGACAGAAAGACTCCACAGACGCCGGCGGAGGTCCCTGTTGCAGGCTGTTGAACTTTTGAGTCCATCGCAAGGTGTTTGCTGCATGCGGCCGGGCAACCCCTGGCGGCGGCGGCAACCGAACTGACGAGGCTCGCGGCACGGGAGTACTGGTAGCTCATGGACTCCCTGGCGGCGGGCCTTTTTTTGCGCGAGGCGCAGAAGGCCGGCCACATGGGAATGCACGATGGCGGTTTCCACAATCTGTGGATTGCGCGGTGGACTTGCTGCGGATTGGAAGGGGTTTTGCACATTCTGGCCCGGCCCGGCCGCCGGTTATCCCCGGCGTCCAGACATGGGCGGCCGGTATCCGCGTTGTTTCCACCGCTTTTTCAACAGGCACGGCACGCGGGCGGCCTGCGTGTTTCCCCAGCTTCCACAGGACCTACTACGGGTACTACGAATTCTTAGATATAGAATATGTTAACAGAGGCTTTTCTGGGGATGGGAACGCGCTGAACACGGATGTATCTCAAAGCGATCAGCATTCAGAACTATCGGAATCTCGAGCCCGTCTCGATGGCGCTCGGGCAGGGGTTCTGGGCAGTACTCGGCGAGAACGGACAGGGGAAGTCGAACCTGCTGGAAGCCGTCAGCGTCCTGTGCATGGGGCGATCGAGAAAAGCCGACCGCGATCGCGACCTCGTCCGTTTCGGCGAAAGCTTCATGCGCCTGGAAGGCAGGTTCTCGCGGGAACAGCGGGGAGATCTCGAGTCGGTGGTGCGCGTTTCGGAGGAGGGCAAGGAGCTGCTGCTGTTCGGGTCGGCGGTGACACGGCTGGCGAAGTTCATCGGCGAGGCCTCATGCGTGCTGTTCAACTCGAACGATGTGGAGATGGTGCTCGGTGAGCCGTCCGGGCACAGGCTGTTTCTGAACGAAGCGCTGGGGCAGGTCAATCAGGCGTATCTGTTCGATCTCGGCCGCTGCCGCAGGGCGCTGGAGCAGAAGAACCGCGCTCTCAAGGATGTCAGGAAAGGGTATGCCCCGGCATCGAGCATCGGTATCTGGGACACCCAGCTCAGCCAGCACGGAGGCCGCGTGTGTGCCCGGCGCGACGCGTTTCTGAGGAGGCTCGGTGACGAAGCTGCGCGTCTGTACACCAGGCTGTCCGGTGGCGCCGAGGAACTGGAAACGCGCTACGCCCCGAGCGCGGGAATGCCCGATGACCCCCAGAGATGGACGGAGCAGATTGCCGAAAGGATTGCGGAGAGGAAGCAGGACGAGATACTGCGGGGCATAGCGCTTGTTGGACCGCAGCGGGATGACTTCACGATGACTCTGGACGGGGCGGACGTGCGCTCTTTTGCGTCGAGAGGACAGGCGAGGACTGCTGCGCTTGCTCTGAGGCTTGCTCAGTGCAGAATCGCCTTCGAGGACACGGGCGAGTGGCCGATCGTGCTTCTTGACGATGTGTTTGCCGAGCTCGATGTCTCGAGACGCCAGCTCGTGGCTGAACTCGCCGGCGAAGCGCAGCAGGTGTTCGCCAGCTCGGCTTCTGAAAGTGATCTCCCGTCAGAAATGCAGCCCGCGGCGAGGGTCATCCGGGTATGCAGGGGGTCCATCGCTATAGAGGAGAATGCCGGTGCCGTACAGGCGTGATGGTGATCGGGACCAGTGGGAGCAGGTGGGCCCGCTTCTCGTGCGCGTACTCGAGGGGCTGGGGCTGTACCGCCAGGTGCGCGAGTGGAAGGCGCTTCAGAGCTGGGAGGAGACTGTGGGGGAGAAGATGGCGGCGCGTTCGTCGCCCGTGCGGGTGCAGGACGGGGTGCTGTGGCTTCGCGTTGCGGGGCCGCACTGGGCGGCCGAGATAAGCCTGCGCAAGCAGGACATCCTGACCGCGCTGAACAAGGAGGCGGGCAGCGAGGTGCTGAAAGACATCCGGTTCGTGGGCGCGTGGGACACCCGCCGGCCGGGCGCAGGGGAACCCGGGCGGAAGACTTCGCAGGAGAAGCCGGACTCCGCGCGGAATGACGAGTGAGGTCGCGAGCGACCCCACCATTACGGAAACATCAAAAGGGACGACAGGACTAGGACTATGGCCAGGAAAATCAGGCTGGGCTTCATCGGCACGGGCGGAATCGCAAAGAACGCCCACATGACGTCGCTGAAGAATATCGAGGATATTGAGCTTGTTGCGGTCTCGGACATCAATCGGGAGACGGCACAGGCGGCGTCCGACATGTTCGAAGGCAAACCGAAGGTCTATACAGACTACAAGGAGATGCTGAAGAACGAGAAACTGGACGCTGTTGATGTGTGCACGCCGAACCTCTATCACAAGCAGCCGTCAATAGACGCCCTCAACGCGGGGCTGCATGTAATCGTCGAGAAGCCGATCGCGATGAGCGCGAAGGAAGCGCAGGCGATGTGCCAGGCGGCCAGGAAGAACGAGCGCAAGCTGATGGTGGCGCAGTGCCAGCGCTTCCGGCCGGATGTTCAGCTTCTGAAGAAGATGATTGACGCGGGAGAACTCGGGGATATCTACTACTCGAGGGTCTGGGCTTTGCGCAGGCGTGGGGTTCCGGCGTGGGGCGTGTTCATCGAGAAGGACAAGCAGGGCGGCGGCCCGATGATAGACATCGGCGTTCACATGCTCGACATGGCGCTGTATCTGATGGGGCATCCGAAGCCTGTGGCTGTTTCCGGCCAGTGCTACACCAAGTTCGGCACGCGCAAGGGCGTGTTCAACCCGTGGGGCGAGTGGGATCCGAAGAAGTACACCGTCGAGGACTATGCGGCCGGATTCGTGCGCTTCGACAACGGGGCGACTCTCTCGATCGAGGCGAGCTTCGCTGCGAACATCAAGAAGGACGAGCTGAACGTGACGCTGCTCGGGACCGAAGGCGGCAGCGACATGGACCCGTTCCGCATCTACAAAGAGCGGCACCAGCGCATCATCGTCGAGGAGCCCACCATGCTTCCGCAGGTCAACACCTACGAGGCGGAACTGAGGGAGTTCTTCGCTGCGATCCGCGAGAACCGCGATCCGCTCGTGACCGGCGAGCAGGCGCTCATGACGCAGCAGATTCTGGACGGGGTCTACGAATCGAGCCAGAAGGGCAAGGAGATTCTGATCAAGTAGCGCTGCTATGACGGTAGCCGTTGACGCAGGAACAACGTGCGGCCGGGCGCGGGGTCTCTGGAACCGTGTCCGGCCGGTTCTGGCTCTGGCCGCCATCTGCGCGATTGCAGAGCTTGCGTA
>JAGVUD010000060.1 GCA_019136435.1 Armatimonadota bacterium
CTCTTTGCCTTTTGCTCTTTCGGGCCGGTATAATCCTCTCAGCGCCCATGCCTTCTTCTAACAAAAAGCTCGCCCTCTTCGATATACCCGCCGATGCCACACCGGCGAAGCTGACCCCCATGCAGCGGCAGTATGCCGCCGTCAAGGAGCAGTACCCGGACGTGCTCGTGATGTTCCGGATGGGCGACTTCTACGAGATGTTCGGCGAGGACGCGGTGAAGGCCGCCCCAATCCTCGAGATCGTGCTGACCAGCCGCGATCAGGATAAGACCCCCATGTGCGGCGTGCCCTACCATTCGGTGGACCGCTACATAGCGCGGCTGCTGGCGGCGGGGCTGAGGGTGGCGGTCTGCGATCAGGTGGAGGACCCGAAAAAGGCGAAGGGCATCGTGCGGCGCGAGGTGACGCGCGTCGTTTCGGCGGGCACTGTGCTCGAAGACCATCTGCTGCAGCAGACCTCGAACAACTTTCTCACGGCCATGTGCACCGCGAAGGAAACAAGCGGGCTGGCGGTGGCGGATATCTCGACGGGCGAGTTTCTCGTGACGGAGTTTCGCGGGGAGGGGCATCTCAGATCGGCGCTGGCTGAAGTCGAGCGCCTGCGCCCGGCAGAGTGCCTTGTTCCCGAGATCGAGTCGGACCTCGGCGGCCTGCTCACGGGGGCGGGCTGCAGGCTCGTGACGCCGTTGGCGCGCGAGGGCGCGTTTCAGATGGGAGCGCGCGAACGGCTGCTGAAGCACTTTCAGGTCTCGTCGCTGCGCGGGTTCGGGTGCGAGGATCTGGAGGTCGCGCAGGAAGCCGCGGCGCTTCTGCTGCGGTATCTGGAGGCGAGCAACGCATCGGCGCTCGCGCATCTGAAGTCGCTCGCGAGCTACACGACCGACGGATTCATGCGCCTGGACGCGCCGACGCGCCGCAATCTGGAGCTGTTCGAGTCGCAGAGCGAGGACCGGGCCGCGAGCCTTGTCCGCGAGCTCGACCGCACGCGCACCCCGATGGGGGCCAGGCTTCTCAAACGCTGGCTCGACCAGCCGCTGCTCGACCTTGCGGCCATCCGCGAGCGCCAGTCGGCGGTTGCGGCGCTGGTGGGGGACATTCTGCTGCGGGGCGACCTGCGCGACGTGCTTTCGGGCATACAGGACATCGCGCGCATTGTCTCGCGCGCGTCGTCTGGGGTGGCGGGCCCGCGCGACCTGATCGCTCTCGCCCGGTCGCTCGACAGGCTGAAGGAGCTTCAGGCGCTGCTTGCGCCGGTTGAGTGCCCCGTGTTGAAGTCGCTCGGCGCTGCGTGCGCGTTTCCGGACGATGTGCAGACCTCGATTGATGCCGCCCTCAACCCCGAGCCGCCGCCGCATCTTCGCGACGGGGGGGTCATCCGGGCGGGCTTCAGCGCGGAGCTGGACGAGCTGCGCGACGCGGCGAAGGGCGGCAAGGCCTGGATCGCGCAGATCGAGACGCGCGAGCGCGAGCGGACGGGCATCAAATCGTTGAAGGTGGGCTACAACTCGGTCTTCGGGTATTACCTGGAGGTTTCGAAAGCGGCGAGCGAGTCGGTTCCGGCGGACTACATCCGCAAGCAGACGACCACGAACACCGAGCGCTACATCACGCCCGAACTGAAAGAGCACGAGTCGCGCGTACTCGGAGCGACGGAGCGGGCGGTTGCTCTGGAGCAGGAGCTTTTCGCGGCGCTTCGGGGCGAAGTGGCGTCCCGCTCGGCGGAGCTTCTGGCTGTGGCGCAGGCTGTGGCGGAGGTGGACTGCCTTGCGAGCATGGCCGAGGCCGCGCACTCCGCGCGCTGGGTGTGCCCGGAGGTGGACGACTCGGACGAGATCCTCATTCAGGCCGGGCGGCATCCGGTTGTGGAGCGGTCGCTCGGGGCGGCGGTGTTCATCCCGAACGACGCGGTTCTGAACTCGCGCGATGACTGCCTGCTCATCATCACCGGCCCGAACATGGCCGGAAAGTCCACCTATCTGCGGCAGGTGGCGCTCATCGTGCTGCTGGCGCAGGTTGGGAGCTTTGTGCCGGCGGACCGCGCGAAGATCGGCATCGTGGACCGCATCTTCACCCGCATCGGCGCGCGCGACGAACTCGCGAGCGGCCAGAGCACGTTTATGGTCGAGATGAACGAGACCGCGAACATACTCAACAACGCGACCGCCAGGAGCCTGATCCTGCTCGACGAGATCGGGCGCGGCACGAGCACGTATGACGGGCTTTCCATAGCGTGGGCGGTGGCGGAGCATATTCTGAAGGTTCGCGCGCGCACGCTCTTTGCGACGCACTATCATCATCTGAACGAGTTGGAGTCGCTGCATGAGGGCGTGAAGAACTACCGCGTGGCGGTGCGCGAGGAGCCGGACCGCATAGTGTGGCTGCACAAGATCATGCCGGGCGGCACGGACAGGAGCTACGGAATCCAGGTCGCGCGGCTGGCGGGGCTTCCGGATGGGGTCATCGAGCGCGCCGAACAGGTGCTGAAGGATCTGGAAAGCCAGGACATTGCGTCCGCGCGGCCGTCCGCCGAGAACCTGGCGCGGCAGCAGATGACGCTGTTCGAGGCCGCCGCGCCGGAGATCGCCGAAAAGCTCAAGGCGATGGATCTCTCCACTATGACGCCCGTCGAGGCGATGACCGCCCTGTGGCAGCTTCAGAAAGAGGCGCAGGAGACGTATGGCTGAGAGCGGCGGAATCTTCGTCCTGCCGCCCGAGATCGCCAGCCAGATTGCGGCGGGCGAGGTCATCGAGCGGCCGGCCTCGGTGGTCAAGGAGCTTGTCGAGAACGCGATAGACGCGGGTGCGACGCGCATCGCCATTACGCTCGAGGATGGCGGGCGGCAGCTCATCGAAGTTACCGACGACGGCGCGGGCATGACCGCCGAAGAGCTTGATGTCGCCATTCAGCGCCACGCCACCTCCAAGATTCGCACCACCGAAGACCTGGCGGCAATCGCGACGTACGGCTTCCGGGGAGAGGCGCTGCCGAGCATCGCGTCGGTGTCGGAGTTCGAGATCACGAGCAAGACGCGCGGCGCGAGCGAGGGGGCGCGGATACTTATACGGGGCGGCGTGGTGGCGGAGAAGTCGGCCGCGGCCGCGCCGGACGGCACGACGGTTCGGGTGGCGCGGCTGTTCGAGAACGTGCCCGCGCGGCTGAAGTTCATGAAAAGCTCCCAGACGGAGATGGGCCGCTCGCTCGACTTCGTGCAGCGGCTGGCGCTGGCGCGTCCGGAGATAGCCTTCACCGTGCGCCACGCCACGCAGGAGAGCTTCGCGCACCCGGGCGGAGACGACCTGACCGCGCTCGTGAGCGTGTTCGGGCGGCAGATTGCGCGGGAACTGATGCCCGTGCAGGCGCAATCGGTGGTGAGCCTGAAGGCGTTTCTCGCGCCCCCCGCGCGGACGCGGCCGAATCGCACCCAGCAGTTCTTCTTTGTCAACGGGCGTCCGGTGGGCAGCCGGGCCATTTCGCACGCGGTGGACGAGGCTTACTCGGGCCTGTTGCCGCACGGGCGCTTTCCGATTGTGGTGCTTCTGATTGACCTGCCGCCGGACCTGGTGGATGTCAACGTGCACCCGCGAAAGGCAGAGGTGCGCTTCGTGCGCGAGCATGAGGTGCACTCGATGGTGTTTCATTCGCTGCGCGATGCGCTGGTGTCGCAGGGGCTGGTACCGAGGGTCTCCCCGGCGCCGCCTTCCGGAGAAGGGGCGCGGACGGGGGCGTTTGCGTTCGAGCCGGGGGCGGCGGCGATGCCTTTCCGTCCCCAGGAGCCCTCCATCCCGCCGGGGGCGCATCATATCTACGCTCCGGCTGCGGCCTCGGCGCGCCGATCACGCTCGAGATCAGCCGCCGCGAGGCGCACATTGTGATGCAGCGCCTCAAGGAGTTTCAGGAACTTGGGTTCCTGATCGAGCCGTTCGGGCCGGAGACGGTGCTCGTCCGCGGCGTGCCGGCGGGCATCCGGCAGGACAGGCTGGAGCCGGCGCTGCGGGACATGCTGGAAGACGTGGTGGAACTCACCGTCGAGAAGAAGATGCTTGCCCCGCGCGAGGCCGTCGTGACCTCGGCCGCCTGCAAGGCCGCGGTCAAAGCGGGCGACCGCCTCACCGAGCCCGAGATGCGCGCGCTCATCGAGCAGCTTGTGCAGTGCGACAACCCCTACGTCTGCCCGCATGGGCGCCCGGCGATGGTCCGGCTGGATCATACGAGCCTGGAGAAGATCTTTCAGCGCTGAGGTGCCAGCGCCCGGGGCACGTCATTCCATGATCGGGCTACCCTTGGCAGGGCTACCCCTGGCAGGGCTACCCTTGGCAGGGCTACCCTTGGCAGGGCTACCCTTGGCAGGGCTGCCCGGAACAGGATCTCAGGGCTTTCAGCCCACTGCCAGCGCTGCCGCCACGTCATTCCGAACTCCGTGCGAGGAATCTCTGCCCGCGCAATCCACCAGCGCTCACGGACGCCGCGAGGTAAGCGAACTGCGAGATTCCTCGTCGCGGACTCCTCGGAATGACGAGCCCCGCAGCACGACGTGTCTGGCATACTGGCGCCGCCACCCTGATTCCTCGGGAATGGCATGCTCCTTAGCCTCTTGGTTGGCCCACCTCCTCACTGCCCGAAGCTTCCAGCGCCCGGCATGCCACGGCAAGTCAGGAAGGCCGGTGATCAGTTGCCCGGGTGGTGGGCGCCATTGCCGAAGCATAGGCGACTCCGGCCATGTGCGGACACCTGGAAGCATCAAGAGACGCGAAAGCGGCGGGGGCGCTGATGCCCCCGCCGCTTCAGAATTGCGTCCGGTCTGTTACTTCCGGCGTCTGATGAACACACCCGCGAAGCTGACAAGTCCGCTTCCGAGGAGCGCGAATGTTCCCGGCTCCGGAACGACTACCAGGTTGTCAACCTCGACCCAGCTCCACTCGGCATAGTGAACAATCCACTGCACCTTGAGTTCGTTGCTGCCCGTCCCGACAACCGGCTGGGAGAAGGTGACCCACGCGAACTGGTCCGCGAACTTGACGGGGTCGGCGTCCACGCCCTGGGAGGCGATGATGCTCCCGTTCCAGAGTACCTCGACGGCGACATTGCGCCATGCGTCCGCAGCGTGGGCGCCAGCGTACAGCTCACCCGACACCACGAGCGGGCCGGTGCCGGTAATCTGCTGGGTGATGCTTCCGAGCGGGCCGCCCCAGTCGCCGCCCCAACTGCTGACGGTGCCGGCGAACGAACCGCCGGATGGCGATGCCGGGATGCCGAAATCGCCGGGATTGTATATCCCGGCTGCGCCCGCGGTGGTCCAGCCTGTCAGCCCGGCGCTGAAGTCACCGTTGGTGACAAGATTCGCGTGTGCGCTGCTCGCTATCAGGAGCAGTGCGAGAAGAACGATCAACCTCTTCATTTTCCTCCTTCGCTTTCCGACCGGCGCCCGCGTCAGGAATCGCGTCAGCCGCGAGGGGCGGGGCGCCCCCGAACGCCAGTCACTCTTATTTTCCCATCCCGCATCTGGCTCTGCTGCTGCCGCGCGGGCTACCTTCCATCTTCCCACCCCGCCGCTGCTGCGTCAACCCCGTACTAATACCTGTTTTTTGGCCATTCCCGCTCGAACCATGGCGTATAATACTGGCGGGACTGCAGGGGGACGCCAATGACGGTGACTCGAAGAACAGAAGCGACCGGGGATGTGCTCGAGCGGCTCGGCGCGCCGCCCGGACAGGGGCTGACGCCGCTTCAGACAGCGCCGCTCGTCATCGGCAGCGACCGCTCCTGCGGTCTGGCGCTTTCCGGGGACGCGGCCGTCGCGCCGCGCCACTGCAGAATCGTCCGCGAGGGCAGCGCCTACATCCTGCAGGACCTCGGGAGCCCCGCCGGAACGTTTATCAACGGCGAGCGCGCACACTCGCGTTTCCTGCGCAGCGGGGATATCCTCCAGGTCGGCTCAAGCCGGTTCCGCTTCGTAAGGCAAGCCCTCTCAGCGCC
>JAGVUD010000515.1 GCA_019136435.1 Armatimonadota bacterium
TGACGCGAAAGGCGAGGGGAGCGCCGGGCGGCGATTTTACGGCTTTGCGGATAGAGATCGGCGCCGGGCGTCCGGCTCTGGCGCGGGCGGGGCTTCCGGGCGCTGCGTCGTGGGCGCCGTGCGCGGGGTATCTGGCGGGGCCGCATGGGCGCTTTTTGGTCGTCCACGACCTTCAGGCGGGAGACCCCGCCGCCAGATGCGACGCGTGGGCACGGCCGGGCGTGGTGTTCTGCAACTGGGACTGCGACGGGGGGGTGGAGACGCTCACGGGCGCTCCCTGACCAGGCGCTACCCCACGGCCTCCCGCGCCTCGGCCGCCCAGCGCTTCAGCGCTTCTCCTCTGTCGTCCACTGTCTCAACGTCGCAGAGCTTCAGCACGTGCTGCGAGCCGCTGGCCTCCGAGTGAAGCCGCCTGAGCTCCCGCCGGGTCTCCTCCGGCGTGTTCGCGAACAGGACATTGGTGGGGTGCGCGTGCACTTCGTAAGCAACCGACCCTCCCAGTTCCCGCAGCACGGGTTCCATCGGCGTCCACGGACTTACGTGGAACAGGCGCAGGTTCGGAAGCTTCGCGATGACGGCGCACTTCGCGGAAAGATCCTCGCACCCGTGATAGTAAACGCGCCGGAACATGGAGGCGATGCGCTCGTTGTACGGCTGCACGAACTCCGCGTACATCGCCGGTGAGAGCGACGCCGAGGACTGCGCGTGGACGTACGCCCAGCAGCCCTTGAGAGAGCCTTCCAGACCGGGTGGCGTGTCGTCGTAGTACATATGGAATCCCCAGCTTGCCTCGGCTTCCACCGCGCCCGCCGCCTCGCGGGCTTTGTGGTAGCGCTCCATGCCGGTGGTGACAAAGTCCACTAGCCTGTGGACGAAAGCGGGGTTGTCGTACACGTCGTACAGCAGGTTGTCCATCCCCCGCATCCGCACCGCCCACTCGAACGGCCCGAAGTGCAGCTCGTCCGTGTGGAACCTTACGGGCAGGATGCCGCCCGTCAGCTCGAGGGCTTCTTCCTTCAAGGCGCGCTGGGCGCCGGCATCCTCTTCGTACGGCGGGTAGTGCAGCCCGTCGAGGTCCTCCGGCTGGCGGATGGGCGGCGCGGGCTTGTACGCCCCGAGCGGAGTGGTCCGCACGTTTTCGAGTGCAACCCCCCAGAGCCTGTCCGCGCCCGGCGGGTGCGGCGCAGTAAGCCACAGGGGCGGCAAAACGGGCTCGTCATCCGCGACGTTCTCCGCCTTCCAGATGCGCGCCCTGAGCTGAATCTCGATGGCGCGGGCAAGTCCGGTCTGGTGATGGAACGCGTCGGGCCCCGCGATGTCGCGCGCCCACACGTGCGCGTACATTCCGTAGCTGACGAGGGCGCGGGGCGCTCTCAGGGCGTGGAAATCAGCCCAGAGGCGGCGGCGCTCCAGGTGCTCGCGGGATTCGGAGATCTCGCGCGCGCCAGTCGCGAGATCAACCAGCAGTGAATCCATCAGTGCGGCATCGGGGTGGAGACAAACTGGTGGAGAATCGCATATGCGATGCCCCCGAGCATCGCCGCGACGGGCAGGGTCATCAGCCATGCGGCGAGAATCTGGCGGATGATGCCCCAGCGGACGCCCTTCAGAGAGCGCGCCGCGCCGACGCCCATGACGGCGGACGAGATGACGTGGGTGGTGGAGACCGGCGCGTGGAAATGGGTCGCGGCGGTAATCACCATCGCGGCCGAGGTTTCGGCGGCGAACCCGTGCACGGGCTGCAGGCCGATGATCTTCTTCCCGACTGTCTTGATGATGCGCCACCCCCCGGCGGCTGTGCCGAGCGCCATCGCCGTCGCGCACGAGACCTTGACCCAGGGCGGGACGGCGAAGTCCCCGGCGGACATGTAGCCAAGGTTGACCATGGCGAGCGTGATGACGCCCATGGACTTCTGGGCGTCGTTTGCGCCGTGCGAGAAGGCCATGAACCCGGCGGAGATGGCCTGGAGGCGCAAAAACCAGCGATTGAGCTTGTGCGGGGCACGGTGCTGGAACAGGTGCGCCACCAGCGACATTGCGGCTATGCCCACAAAGAACCCGAGAAGGGGCGAGATGATGAGCCAGAGAAAGATATGCCCCAGCCCCGCGTAGCTGAAGTTCAGGGTCTGATACCCCGAGCGGACGATGGCTGCTCCGACAAGCCCGCCGATGATGGCGTGGCTGGAGCTGCTCGGAAGGCCCTTGAGCCAGGTAAGGATATTCCAGATGATAGCGCCGATAAGCGCGGAGATCACGAGCACCTGGTCTCCCGCGACGACGTCGGTATCCACAATCCCCTTGCCGATGGCCTTGGCGACGCCGGTCCAGACGAGGGCCCCGATGAAGTTGGCGCTCGCTGAGAGCAGGATGGCGTTGCGGATGGAGAGCGCCTGGGTCAGGACGCTCGTGGCGATGGCGTTGGCTGTATCGTGAAAGCCGTTGATGAAGTCGAAGACAAGGGCGAGCGCGACGACCGCGCCGAGGATGAGCAGTGTGTCAGGCATTCTTCACGACGACGGTCTGCAGGGTGTGGGCCACGTCCTCACAGTGGTCTATGGCCTCCTCGAAGTGATCGTAGATCTCCCGCCACTTGAGGGCGTCGAGGGGCTCGACCTGTCCGCTGAACAGCTTCTGCAGCGCGCGGCGGTTGATGCGGTCGCCCTCGTTCTCGAGGTCGTTGACGACGATGCAGGGGTCCAGAATCTTCTGGATGTTGCGGATGTCTTTCAGCGCGGAGACGGCAATCTGAATCTGTTCCGCGGCCTTGACGATGATGTCGGCCATCTCGACGGCTTCCTCAGTCGGCACCCCGATGTTGTAGAGGAGCAGCCGGTCGCTGGTGGACTCCACATAGTCGAGAATGTCGTCGAGGCCGCCGATGAGGGCGTGGATGTCCTCCCTGTCGAGCGGGGTGATGAAGGTGTCGTTGAGGCGCCTGAAGACCTCGTGCAGAAGCCTGTCGCCCTCGTGCTCGACATGCACGCACTCGGCCGCCTTCAGTTCGGCCTGGCTGAAATCATGGACCATCTCCTGGAGGGCCCTGGCGCCCTTTACGACGTTGATGGCAACTTCGTCAAAGATGTCGAAGAACTGCTCTTCGCGCGGCATCAGGTGCAGTCGCATGTAATCGGGTTCTCCTGGCGCAGGCTGTTGGCTGCTTAGATTCGAGGGTCGAGCCTTCGCCGGTGGGAGTATATCGGGCGTTCCGGACGGTGTCAACGGAATTTGCCGTGTTTTGTGCCCCGTTGCCGGGCCGTTGCCGGGCCGCCGCCGGGCCGCCGCCGGGCCGCCGCCGGGATGGAGCTTTTCGGGCGCAGTGGGCGTCTGTACATATGAGAGGGCCGCACAGGGCGGCACTCTTGAGGTGGGTCCGGAGCTCCGCCGGAAGGAGGCGGCAGATGGACAGAAACAGAAGCGGTTTCACCCTCATTGAACTGCTGGTGGTGATCGCGATCATCGCCATCCTCGCAGGGATTCTCTTCCCGGTCTTCGGGAGCGCCAGGGAGCGCGGCCGCACAATCGCCTGTCTCAACAACCTCAGCCAGCTCGGCAAGGCGATGCTGATGTATATGGACGATAACGGCGGCCGGTTCCCGATTGCCCTGGCAAGTCAGGCGATGGGCCCGTCGTGGGCGGGCTACGACCCCTCGGCCGGAACCGTTGACGTGCGCAGCGGCGGCCTCTTTTCGTACGTGCGGACGGCGGACGTGTTTCTCTGTCCGTCTGACGGGATAGGCGGCCAGCTCGGGCTGAGCTACGAGATGACCTTGGCGCTTTCGATTCTGCCGGAGGGCCAGCTCGACTCCCCGACGGAGACCGTG
>JAGVUD010000217.1 GCA_019136435.1 Armatimonadota bacterium
CAAGGGGATCACGGACTTCTACCTAGGATGGGCGGGCCGCCCGCCGGAGCAGTATCAAAGGCTCATAGACTGGTTTGAGGCCCATGGATGCACGTACGGCATCATCCCCGCTCGCTACGACTGGGATCCCCTGCACGGATACAAGATGACCGCGCACAAGTTGGACATCCCCCGGGCGGATGCCGTGCGGGTTTCCTCCGACTCCGAGCGGCTGAAGTTGGCGGGAGCGGCCTTTGTGGCAGTGGATGATGCGGGAAAGATTCTGGCGGCTGGCACGCGTCAGGCTGACGCCGCGGGCGGTGGGGTATCTCTTGAAGATGAACGGCTGGGTGGCAGAGGTTCATTGTGGTACATACGCCGGATCGAGGTTGCTGATGCCAATGGTTTCGACTGGTGGAGCGGCTCTGATCGCCACAAGGCAAACGTCATCGCATTTCTCAAGGCGCTCAAGACTGGTCCGGGCCTGCGGCTGATCATCGATCCGTTCTTCAATGAGGAGGGGTTCTACTGGGGCACGGAAAACGTCATTCCCGACAGCCCCGCCTACCGTGCGGCGTTCAGGGGCTGGTTGGGTGAGCGGCATCGTTCCGTCGCCTCCCTCAACGAAGCATGGGCTGTGATGGGTGATACCGTGGAGACCTTCGAGCAGGCGGCGCGGTTGATCCCCATCGTCGTCGGCCAGCGGCACGGCAGCGTGGGCTATCTACTCGATCCGTCCACACAGAGCGTATTTCGTGTGGATCTGCGAAAGTCAGTCGTTCTGCTCGACCTTCTGGAAGGGCGGGACACGCTGTATGCGCGGCTTCACAACGACATCGCCGGGGCAATCCGTGCCAGGGCCGTCGATGTTCCGGTAGTTTACAAGCGGGTCGGGTGGCTGTGGCGTGGGTTCATTAACCTTTCGAATCAGGGCGGCTTCGACGGGTTGGGCCTGGAGGTCTATAAGGCGGGCGAGGGCTACGGTGTTCCCGCGGCCACTTATCTGTCGGAGCTGCGACAGAGCAAACGGCCGATGTGGTATGTTACCACCGAGACCAACCATGCCCCCGAAGGCGAGCGGCCCGCCGGCTTGGTCGGCTATCCGAGCCGGGAGGTGATGTGGGCGGAGTTGGATCGCCAGATGGCGCTGGGCGTGAAGGGAATCTACCTGTTTGCGGCTCAGCCACAGAACGGACGCAAGATCTTCGAGCCGCAGTACGATCTGCTCGCCGTGCCCGAACAATATGACTGGTTTGCCGCGTACAAGCGTCGGGTATCAAGTGAGTCCTCTGTTCGCGTGCCGCACCGTGCGCGGGTGTGGTTCAGCTATCCGGCGAACTCGCCGGACCTTGCCGGATCGGGCGACCTGACGTCGGTCAACCTTCCGACCGATGCCTGGCGAGCCCCGGACAGGAACCGCACCTGGGTGTTGCCGAGCTACAGGGCGGATGTGGAAACGGATGTCCTGTTCACATGCCTTGACTCCACGCCGTTGAATCGGCGGTATGGTGCGCAACTTGCGGATGTGATCCGGCGCAAGAAGACCCGCGTCGTTTACGCTGGCTTGCGTCCCGATCGGCAGCTCATACCGGGGCTGGACCAGTATTTCACGGGCGCAACCGTTGTGGAGGACGGTGTCAGATATCAGGTGTTGCGTGGCAGAGGTGAACACGAAGTGCTGGCAACGTTGAAAACTGGCGAGATATGGGCATTGCGCACAGGCCGTCTGACCATCGTGGCCAAAGACGGTGCACTTAGAGAATGGGCCGGGAGCGAAGGCAAGCCAGCAGACGCGAAGGGCCGATCAGAAGCGGATGGATTGCTGAATCGCTTGTTAGCTCACTGATTCTCATCCTGCCCCCGCTCCCGGTCGAATCACGACCGGTGAGCGTGTTTTCCGGGAGTGCGCCGTTGGCTTCTAAGGGGCTGAGGAGGACGCAGGGGGCGGACCCGTCGAGGCCCGCTCCACGAAGTCAACGTCAAGAATCTCGGTCGTCGGCTCAACCTGCTCGCCGCTGACCATGTCGAGCAGCTTTCGCACAGCCAGCCCGGCCATTTTCTCGATCGGGTGCCGCAGGGTGGTGAGCGGCACCATCAGCACATCCGAGAACCAGACATTGCCGTTGCCGATCACCGATATGTCGCGCGGGATGGAGAGCCCGGCGGCGGCGATTGCCCGCATCGCGCCCACCGCCACGATATCGTGCCGCGCAATCACGGCGGTGGGAGGAGCGGGTAGGCCCAGCAGCCGCCGCATGGCAAGCTCCCCGGCGGCGGCGTCAAACCCCGTCTCCACGATCATGAACGGCGGAATCTCGATGCCCGCTGCTGCCGCCGCTTCGCGAATCCCCCGTGCGCGCTCGCGTCCGGCATGCGACGACTCAGGAATCGCCATATACGCAATGCGCCGGTGCCCGAGCGAAATGAGGTGCTCCGCGGCCAGATAGCCCGCCCGGTAGTCGTTGCCGGTAACCTGGGGGCACCTGAGCCCCTCGACCCGCCGGTCAATGACGACCATGCTGGCGCCGGACTCGACAAACTGCTGGTAGCATTCGGGGTTAGATGTGCTGGATGCGGGCACCGCGATGACCCCCGCGACCCGGCACCCGGCCATACGTTCGAGCGCGCGCGCCTCTCCGCCGGGGTATCCGCCTGAGCTCTCGAGCAGCATGCTGTAGCCCGCTTCGCGAAGAGCCGTTTCGAGGACGTCAATCGTGGCGGGAGAACTCGGGAAGATGCTCGGCGTCACCAGCACGCCGATGAAGCTCGACCTGCCCTGCACAAGCGAGCGGGCGATGAAGTTGGGGCGGTAGTTCATCTCCGCGGCGATCTTCTTGATGCGCGCCTTGGTCTCCGGGTTGATGTGCTCCTTGTCCCAGAGGGCGCGAAGCACGGTGGTGCGTCCCACCCCGGCCGCGCGCGCGATGTCATAGACGGTTGTCGCCACTGGATAACCCCCCGTGCGTGAAGTCCGACGGTCAGCAGTGTAGCTTTGCGGCAGGGGCGATGTCAACAATCCTGCGGACACGAGTCCAGGGCTTGTTGCCGCAGGGGCTTGACAGGGGGAGCCCGGCGTGGTATCAATGCACGGCGGCGGTTGGCGGCTGGGTCCGGACTCGAGTCCACAGGCCCCGCCGGGCGGCTGATAGCGGCCGGATACTCCGGGGAGTCACCCCCCGGCCGGACCCGCCTCCCGCATCGAAAACACGAACAGGAGACAAGGCGTATGAGCGACGAACGAAGGCTGGCGGGCAAAAGAGCCCTTGTGACCGGGTCGGGCACCGGCATAGGCCGCGGGGTGGCCCTCGAGTTCGCACGCCAGGGCGCTGATGTGGCGCTGCACTATTCCCACAGCGCCGCGGGCGCCGAGGCGGCCGTGCAGGAGATTCGCGCCCTGGGGCGCAGGGCCGCGGCCTTCCAGGCCGATTTCGACAGCGTGGACGAGGCGGTCTCGCTCGCGGACAGAGCCATTGACTTCCTCGGCGGCCTGGACTGCCTGATCAACAACGCCGGCATCACCTTCAACAAGCCGTTCCTGAACGTGTCCCGCGAGCAGTTCGACAGGATGTTTCACGTGAACATCCGCGCGCAGTTCTTCCTCACCCAGCGGGTGGTTCAGGACATGCTGAGCCGGGGCGCCGGAGCGATCTGCAACGTCTCCTCCATACACGGCCTGCAGGGCGCGCCGGAGCATTCGGTTTACGCGGGCACGAAGGGCGCGATCATCGCATACACCCGCGCGCTGGCTGTGGAGCTGGCGCACAAGGGCGTGCGCCTCAACGTCATCGCCCCCGGCTGGGTGACGGTCGAGAACTACTACAACGTGTTGCCCGGGTTCAACGAGGAGGCTTCGCGCGAGGACGCGAAGAACAGCGTTCCCGTCGGCTTCTCGGGCGTCCCGCGCGATATCGCCGCGCTGGCGGCGTTCCTCTGCTCCGACGACGCGAGGTACATCGTCGGCCAGACCATCGCCGCCGACGGCGGCACAACATCGCTGATGTCGCTCATCAGCGACTTCCGAAACGAGTCCGGCGCGCGCTTCGGCGCCGGGTACCTGCCGGGTGTCGAAAGCGTCCGGCCCACCGAAGACAAGGAGTCCTGAACCTCATGGCATCCACAGCTCTTTCCGGCGCGCTGGTTGTAGCGGTCGCGGGCATCATAATGGGCAGCGGCGCGTGGCCCATGAAACTCATGCGCAGGTACCAGTTCGAGCACTGGTGGTTCATCGGGATGCTCAGCGGGCTCGTGATCGCTCCGTGGGCGGTCACCCTCGCCTTCTGCCCCGACGCCATCGCCGCCTACCGTTCGGTGGACCCGGCGGTGCTCGTCAAGTCGAACCTCTTTGCGCTGGGCTGGGGCGTCGCGAACGTGCTGTGCGGCCTCTGCTTCGTCCGCATCGGCTTCGCGCTCACGAACGCCCTGATGACCGGCATCGGCGTCTCCATCGGCGTCATCCTGCCGATGGTCGTCAAGGGCTCGGGGCTGTTCAAGGACGCCCCGGACATCGGCTCGAGCGCCGGGACCGTGGTGCTTGCGGGCGTAGCGGTGATGCTCGTCGGCGTCGTGCTCGTGTCACTGGCGGGGTTCGGGCGCGACCGGCAGCTCAGGAAACTGCAGAAGACCTCCGGCAGCTTCGTTGCGGGGCTGATCATGACGATTCTCGCGGGTTTTCTATCCTGCGGAATCAGCTTCGCGTTTGTTTACAGCCAGGCCCCCATCAAAGAAGCGATGAAGGCGCACGGGGCGGGCGAGATCCCCTCCATATTCGCTGTGTGGGCGGTCGGGCTACTTGGCGGCGCGCTCGTGAACATCGCCTACCCGGTGTATCTGATGTTCCGGAACAAGTCGTGGGGCGTTCTCACATCGAGCTGGGCCGAGCTGCTGCTGGCGCTTATTATCGGCATCAACTTCTGCATCTCCACCGCCGCAATGGGCGCGGGAATGCTGCTTCTCGGGGCGCTCGGCGCCTCCATCGGGTTCGGCATTCAGCAGGCGTTCCAGATGACTGGCGGGCAGGCCGTCGGCTTCATCAGCGGCGAGTGGCGCGGCGTCACAGGAACGCCGCGCACTCAGATGTACGCGGCCATCGCCGTGCTCATCATAGCAGCGGTGATCATGGCGTACGGCAACACGCTGGTGACACCGGCCGGAGGATAGGACAATGAGCAGCAGCCTGAAGACCCTGATACACACGCTCGGCAGCGCCGGAAAAGCGCCCTGGATGTACGAATGCCCGGACGGAAGCCGGGTGCTCGCCCTGCCCCATGGGGGCCGCGTTCTGGGGCTGTTCACCGCCGGCAGCGACGAGAACTTCTACTGGACGCATCCCGCGCTCGAAAGCGCGGCCTCCGCCGCCGCCTTCTATGCCAGCGAAGCCTGGCACAACTCAGGCGGCGACCGGACATGGCTGGCACCCGAGGTGGACGTGTTCCTGCCCGCATTCCCGGACACGGCCGGCTACTTCCAGCCCCGCCAACTCGACCCGGGCCGCTACGAGGCCGTCGAGACCGGCGGACGCTTCAGGCTGGTCAACCGGCTGACGGTCACTCTGTCGCGCACGGGCGAGGCGGTGGAACTGGAGATGGCGAAGTCCCTGGCCCCCGCGCCGGACCCTCTCCGGTACGAGCGGGCGGTTGACCTGAGCGGCGTCACATACGCGGGCTATTCGCAGCACACCTCGCTCGAGCTTCTGAGCGGTTCGGGGCCGGTGGGGCTGTGGAACCTCGTCCAGATGCCCCTCGGCGGCGACCTGATCGTGCCCACCTACACCCCGTCGCACCCGAAGATCATCTTCGGGAATATAGCTCCGGAGGACCTGTCGGCAAGCGGCCGTATGATCCGCTTCCGGATGCACGCGCCCGGCGAGCACAAGATCGGCATCCGCGCGGTTGCGACCGCGGGCCGCGTTGGCTACCTGCACGACTGCGGCGGCGGGATCTGGTCGCTGATCGTCCGCAACTTCGCCGTCAACCCGTCGGGCGAGTACATTGACGCCCCGTGGGACGACACCGCGGATCTGGGCTACTCGACGCAGGCGTGCAGCGTCAACAGCGGGCTGGGCCAGTTCGCCGAACTGGAGTATCACATTCCCGCCATCGGCGGCGCGACCGGCCGGTCGCGGTGCGAAGACACCTGCCAGGTGTGGGCGTACAGGGGCTCGCGCGAACGCGTGCTGGCGGCCGCCGGCGCTCTTCTTGCCCCGGTGACGGATCTGTGACGCCCCCCACTCAGCCCGGCGGGACGGTCGTTTGTTTCGGCGATCTGCTGATGCGGCTCGGCGTAAAGGGCCACGCCCGGCTGGTGCAGGCGGAGGAGTTCGCCGTCCAGTACACGGGCGCGGAGGCTAACGTCGCCGTCTCGCTGGCGGGGTTCGGGCTGCAGGCATCCGTCGTGTCGAGAGTCCCCGCGCACGAAATCGGCCAGGCGTGCGTCAACTGCCTGAGGCGCTACGGCGTGGACACCCGCCACATCGTGCGGGCGGGGGAGCGCCTGGGGCTGTTCTACCTCGAGACCGGCGCGGGACTGAGGCCGTCGAAGGTCGTCTACGACCGCTCCGGCTCGTCGTTCGGCCAGTCGCAGCCCGGGGATTACGACTGGGAGGCGATTCTGGACGGCGCGGGCTGGTTCCACTTCTCGGGGACGGCCCCGGCTCTGGGCGCTTCCATCGCGCAGGTGCTCCGGGACGCCATCGCGGTGGCCGGACGCAAGGGGGCGCCCGTCAGCTTCGACTGCAACTATCGCAACAAGCTGTGGAGCATTGAACAAGCCCGCGCTGTGCTGCCGGCACTGCTTGCGGGCGCAAACGTTTTCGTTGGCGGCGTCGAGGATGCGGTGAACCTGTTCGGCGTGCCGGCGGCGCCCGATCCCGAAGCCGTGGGACAGAGCTTGCGCGCGGCGTACGGGCTGGACTGCGTGGCGTTCTCGCTTCGCGAGAGCGAGTCGGCCTCCGCGAGCGTCTACGGCGCGATGCTCTGCTGCGAGGAAGGATGCTTCCACAGCCGCAGGCGCGAGATTACGGATGTGGTGGACAGGGTCGGAAGCGGAGACTCGTTCTCGGCGGGGCTCATCTACGCGATGATGACCGGGCTCGACCGTCAGGCGGCCATCGAGTTCGCGGCGGCGGCCGCCTGCCTCAAGCACACCATACCGGGCGATTTCAACCTGGTGACCGCGGACGAGGTCTGGAGCCTCGTGCGGGGAGGCGGGGCGGGACGCGTCCAGCGGTAGGCGCGGCGGCCGCGCCCATATGACAGGGAGATACACTCTGAGACCAGTAGACCACGAACATCTTTACGAACTGATAGCGGGCATCTTCAGCGGGCGCGGGCTGTCCGAGCGGGACAGCGGCATCGTCGCCGGGTCGCTCGTTCACGCGAACCTGCGCGGCGTGGACTCGCACGGCGCCATGAAGGTGCCGCACTACGTGCAGAGGCTGGAGCTGGGGTCGGTGAAGGCGTCCCCGAACACTGCCACCAATCGCACCGCTCCGGCGGCGGCGATGGTGGACGGCGATCATGGCTTCGGGCATGTTACGGTGCTCGACGCAATGGACCTTGCTATCGAAATGGCCCGCGAGACGGGCGTCGCCTTCGTCGGGGTGCACAGCAGCAACCACTGCGGGGCGCTTTCTTATTTCGCGGCCCGCGCCATTCAGCAGGGCGTCATCGGTCTCGTGTTCACACAGACCGACAAGGGCGTCGTGCCGGTGGGCGGGCTCGAGCCCTTCTGCGGCACCAATCCGCTGTGCGTGGGGATACCATCGCGCAGCGGGCCGCCCATCATTCTGGACATGGCCACGAGCACCGTCGCGGGCGGGCACATCTACAAGGCGCGGATGGAGGACAGGCCGATACCGCCCACATGGGCGACCGACACGGACGGCAACCCCACCACCGACCCGCACAAAGCCGCCTACTGGACGCCCGCCGCGGGAGCCAAGGGCTACGGCCTGGGCGTGGTGATTGACGTGCTTACGGGAATCATGTGCGGCGGCGCGTTCGGCCCCCACATCCCCCTCATGTTCTCCGGCCTCGACCAGAAGCGGATGCTCTGTCATCTGGCTGGCGTCATAGACCCCGGACGGTTCGCCGGGCGGGAGGGGTTTCTCGATCAGGTTGCGCGCATGGTGAGCGAGTTGCACGCCGTGCCCGCGGCGGACGGAACGAAGTCCGTGCTTGCTCCGGGCGAACCCGAGTATCTGACCGAGCAGGAGAGGCGAAAATCGGGCATCCCGCTCGACGAGCGCGTCTGGAGCGACATCTGCGCTCTGGCGGGCAGAGACTGACAAATGGAGGAGAGTCTGGATTTGATACAGGTTATTGTTACGGATTACGAGTTTCCGTCGCTCGACATCGAGCGCGGCATCATAGAGGGCGCGGGCTTCACGCTTGCGGAGGCCTCGCCGCATTGCCGTACCGAGGACGACGTCATTCGAAGCTGCGGCGGCGCTGACGTGCTGCTGGTGCAGTGGGCGCCGGTGACGCGCAGGGTGCTGGAGGCGCTCCCCCGCGTCCGGTGCATCGTCCGCTACGGGGTGGGCGTGAACAACTTCGACCTGGACGCCGCCAAAGACCTGGGCGTTACGGCCGCGAACGTGCCGGACTTCTGCGTGGACGAAGTCTCGGACCATGCGATGGCGATGATCCTCTCGCTGGTGCGCAGAATCCCTCAGGATCACAACCAGATCGTTCGCGGAGAATGGGGGATCACGCGGTTCCGCCCGATTCCCGCGCCCGCCGACCTTACGCTGGGGCTGGTCAGCTTCGGCAAGATCGCCCGGCGGGTGGCCGAGAAGGCGGCCGTGTTCGGCTTTGGGCTGGCGGCATGGGACCCGTATCTCCCGGCAGGGGCATTCGACCAGGCCGGGGTGAAGAAGCTCGAGTTCGATGAGCTGATCGCGACGTCCGATATCATCTCGCTGCACTGCCCGCTTGTCACCGAGACTCAGAAGCTCATCAATGCGGACGTATTTGCCCGTATGAAGGACGGCGCGATTCTCATCAACACCTCGCGCGGCCCGGTCGTGGACGAGGCAGCGCTGATTGACGCCCTGCGGGGCGGCAGGCTGAAGGGGGCCGGGCTGGATGTGTTCGAGGCCGAGCCGCTGCCCGGAGGCAGTCCTCTGCGGGGCTTCGACAATGTTATACTCACAAGCCACGCTGCCTCCGCCTCGGAAAGGGCGGTCAGTGTGCTGAGAACTAAGGCTGCCGGCGCGGCGCTCGATTTCCTGCAGGGAAGGCGTCCCGTCTCGGCACTGGTATGATCGTTGGATCGGGAGAATGAAGCAGATGAAATTCGTACGTTTCGAAACCGCGAAGCACAGCGCGGGGGTCTATGGACTGGCCACCGAAGAAGGCTCGATTGAGGTTCTGCGCGGCGGGCTGTTCGACCCTGTCGAGAAGACGGGACAGACCGTATCGAAGTCCGATATCACGCGCTACCTGCCGCCGGTTGATCCCCCGAACGTGCTGGCGATCGGCAGGAACTACCGCGAGCACGCGGCGGAGACATCCGACGTTCTGCCGTCCGCGCCGCTGTTGTTCATCAAGGCCACAAGCTGCATAGTCGCGCACGGCGACGACATCGTCATTCCGGCGATCGCCCCGGACCAGGTGGACTACGAGGCCGAGCTGGTTGTGGTCATAGGCAGGGCCGCGAAGAACGTGAGCATCGAGGACGCGCCCGCGTACGTGTTCGGGTGCACCTGCGGGCACGACGTATCGGCCCGCGACTGTCAGCAGGGCGACGGCCAGTGGGCCCGCGCGAAGAGCTTCGACACGTTCGGGCCGGTGGGGCCTTACGTTGTGACGGGGCTGGACACGAGCGCGCTGAGAGTGCGCATGCTGCTGAACGGCGAAACGATGCAGGACCAGTCAACCGGCGACATGGTCTTCGATGTGCCCTACCTCGTCAGCTACCTGAGCCGCGCCATGACGCTTCTGCCCGGAACACTGATCTTCACGGGCACTCCGAGCGGCGTGGGCGCGGCGCGCAAGCCCCCGCGCTTCCTGAAACCGGGCGATGTCTGCGAAGTCGAAATCGCGGGCGTGGGGACACTTCGGAACACCGTGGCGGCGGCCCGGTGAAGTATCTTCCCGCCGTAATCGAGCGCACCGAAGTCCCTTCTGGCTCGGTGGCGCTGTGGTGGCTGGGGCAGGCGGGGTTCGCCTGCAAGTGCGACGATGGCGCCGTGCTCTATGTTGACCCGTACTTCTCGGACGTAGTCGAGGCTGTCTTCGGCTTCAAGAGGCTTTCGCTTGCGCCAGTGGAGGCCGCGCAGGTGCGCGCGGACTGGCTCATCAGCACTCACGAGCACCTGGACCACCTCGACGCCGAAGCGCTGCCGGCGCTCGCGCGCGCGAACCCCTGGTGCCGTTTCATGGGACCGGTCTCCTGCCGGGAGGTCTACGAAAGCGCCGGCATCGCGCCCGGGCGGCAGGTGATTCTGGAGCCGGGTCGGCAGTACGAGGCCGGCCGCGTGACCGTGCGTACCGCGAAGGCCGATCACGGCAACCTGTCCGCGACGGCGCTGTCGCTCCTGCTCGACTTCGGGGAGGTCAGCATCCTGTTCACGGGCGACACGTCGTTCTCGCCAGAGCTGATCCGTCCGCTGACGGACAGAAAGCCCGACGTGCTCATTGCCTGCATCAACGGCAGGCTCGGCAACATGGGGGCCGCCGAGGCGGCGGAACTGGCGTCCGTCGCGGGCGCCAGAGTCGCCATCCCCTGCCATTTCTGGATGTTCCACGAGCACGGCGGCGACCCCGGGGCGTTTCTGGAATCCTGCGCCGCGCAGTGCCCGCGGACCGAAGCGCGGCTGCTCAGCCCGGGCGAGGGGGTGCTTGTGACCACGCAGTCGGCGGAAAGGATAGAGTGTTGACACGCAGTCTGACGTATGTCGAGGCCCTGCGAGAGGGCATGAGACAGGAGATGGAGCGGGACGAAACGGTCTTCGTGATGGGCGAAGGCGTGGGCCTGCGGGGGAGCGCATTCAAACAGACGGCCGGATTCTACGACCAGTTCGGCCCGGAGAGAGTCCGCGACACGGCGATCTCCGAGCTTGCAATCGCCGGAGCGGCCGTGGGCGCCGCCATCAGCGGCATGCGGCCGATTGCCGACCTGATGTGGATAGACTTCACCACACTTGCCTGCGACCAGATCTGCAACCAGGCGGCGAAGCTGCACTACGTGTCGAACGGACAGATCAAGGTTCCCGCCGTCTTCCGCGCCACAACCGGGCACCTGCGCGGGCAGGCCGCCCAGCACTGCGGATCGTGGTATGCCTTCTACTGCAACATTCCCGGGCTCAAGGTCGTGCTGCCGAGTTGCCCGTCCGACGCAAAGGGGCTCATCCTGTCCGCCATACGCGATGATGGCCCCGTCATCTACCTCGAACACAAGATGCTTCTGAACGTACGCGAAGAGGTCGCGGAGGACCTCGCCCCGACGCCGCTGGGAGTGGCTGCCATCCGGCGCGAGGGCGCGGATCTGACGCTTGTCGCCTCCGGCCTGATGGTGCCCGAGTCGCTGAAAGCCGCGCGCGAAGTGGAGGCGGAGGGCGTGTCGGTCGAGGTCGTGGACCTTCGCACGCTGATGCCGTACGACTCGGAGTGCATCCTGCGCTCGTTCCGCAAGACCGGGCGGCTGCTGGTGGTGGACGAGGGGTTCCGCTACTGCGGCCTCGGCTCCGAGATCATTTCGCTGGTTATCGAACGGGCCATGGACTACATGGACGACAGCCCCCGTCAGTTGACGGCGCGGCACACGACCGTCCCGTTCAGCCCCCCGCTCGAAGACTGCGTGTTCCCGAACTCCCGAACGATAGCGGCCGAGATCCGCGACATGTTCGGCCTGGTGAAACTATGAACAGGAAGACAAAGCTGGCGCTTCTGGAGATGATGCTGCGAATCCGCAAGACCGAGCTGAGGCTGGCGGAGATTTACCGGAGCGGCGATCTCACCGGGGCGTTGCACCTCTACGAGGGCGAGGAGGCCATTGCGGCGGGCGTGTGCGCCGCGCTGAACAGGGACGATTTCATCACCAGCACCCACCGCGGCAGCGGGCACTGCGTCGCCAGGGGGATGCCGCTGCGGACACTGATCGCGGAGGTCTACGGGAAAGCGACCGGCTGCTGCGGGGGCAAGGGCGGCCACATGCACATGTTCGATGTGGACGCGGGCATTATGGGCACGACGGGCATTGTCGGAGCGGGCATGCCGCTCGCAACCGGGCTGGGCCTGTCTATCCAGCTTCGGAAAACCTCGCAGGTAGCCGTCGCGTTCTTCAGCGACGGGGCATCCAACAACGGCGCCTTCCACGAAAGCCTGAACATGGCCGCGGTCTGGAAGCTTCCCGTGCTGTTCGTGTGCGAGAACAACGGGTATGCGACCTCCGTCAGCGCCAGGCGCTCCACATCGGTCACGGACATCGGCGTGAGAGGCGCGGGATACGGCATCCCGGGCGTCACGGTGGACGGAAACCGCGTGGACAGGGTGTACCAGGCGGCTTCGGAGGCCGTCCGGCGCGCCCGCGCGGGCGAAGGGCCAACGCTCATCGAATGCCAGACCTACCGCATCCGCGGCCACTACGAAGGCGACGACTGGTGGGAGTATCGCGACAGCGCGGAGGTGGAGGAAGCCCGCCGGCGCGATCCCATCGCCTTCTGGCAGGCGGCGCTCGTGGAGGACGGCGTGCTCGGCGAAAAGACGCTCGACGAGATGAACGCGCGCATAGACAGCGATATCGAGGATGCGGTGCAGTTCGCCGCCGCGAGCCCGCTTCCGGAGCCGGAGCAGGCTTTCGTTCCGGCGCACCCGCAGCCCGCGTGAGGGGACGTGTGACAGAGCAATGAGAGACTCACTGGACGGCAGGGTGGCCATCGTGACGGGCTCGGCGCGCGGAATCGGCCGAAGCATCGCCGGGACACTGGCCGGGCGCGGCGTCCGGGTGGTGGTGTCGGATGTGTTGGAGCAGGAGGGCGCGGAGGCCGCCGCCGAACTGGGCCCGCACGCCGTGTTCGTTCGCTGCGACGTGACGCAGCCGGAGCAGGTTCAGGCGCTCGTGGATGCGGCGGTGAGCCGGTTCGGCAGCCTCGACATCATGGTGAATAACGCCGGAATCAACACGAGCGACCCCGGCGAGCGCGTGACCGTGGACCGGTATTCGGACGACGTATGGCGCAGAATCATTGATGTGGACCTGAATGGGGCCTTCTACTGCTGCAGGGCGGCGGCGGCCCGGATGGTGGAGCAGGGGTCGGGCTCGATCATCAACATCGCCTCGGTGGCGGGGGTTGTGGCGCTGCGCCTGCAGATCGGCTTCGTGGCGGCGAAGGCCGCCGTCATCAGGATGACCGAGGCGATGGCCTGCGAACTGGGCCCCCGCGGCGTGCGCGTGAACGCTGTGTCGCCCGGGTCCACCCTCGTGGACGCCACGCGGAAGCTGTTCTACGAGAACGAGGCCGTCGCATCGAGGCTTGTTTCGTTCATCCCCCAGGGCAGGCCGGGAGAGGCCGCCGAGGTTGCGCGGGCCGTGCTGTTTCTGGCCTCCGACGCCGCGTCGTACGTCAACGGGCACAACCTGGTGGTGGACGGGGGATGGACCTGCGGCTTCAACCGCGACTTCTGACGCCCGTCAGGCCGTCCGCCCGCAGTGTCCGATGCTCCGATACGCGGGCATCTCTGCTGTCCGCGCCGCGTCGGGGGGTGCCTCGCTCCCTCTCCCGCTGACGGGCAATGCCGTCGGCCCCGGTTCGGAGCGGATCTCCGGCAGACGCGCTCAGTGGGTGACAGAATCTCAGACCAACAACGCACGTGCTTGACACCAGCCCGAGCATGCCCTACCCTGAAGCCGTGCGCTTCGCCTCTGCGACTGAAGCGGACCTGCAAAGAGAGGAACCACCCGTGAAGAAACTGCTGTGCGCGCTTGCGCTTCTTGCGTTCGTTCTGCCCGTACAGGGCGCCTACGTGGTCCGGATTTCGGACCTTCAGCGTTCGCCGACGCCGCCGAACCCGATCAGGGTGGCCGGCCGTGTCACATCCACTTCGCCCCTGAAGCTGAACGACGGTAGCGGCCAGATCACCATCGCCGGGGCCACAGCTTCGCTTTCGGATTTCCTGGTGGTCACGGGCAACTGGAACGGCAGCGTACTGACGGTGACCGGGGAAGTGGACTATGCCTTACCCCCCGCGCTGACGGAGATGGTCTATATCCCCGCGGGCGCCTTCCTGATGGGGAACAGGGGTAACGAGCCGTACAAACCTGCCGCCGAGCTGCCTCAGCACTCTGTGTATCTTCCGGATTACTGGATAGGCAAGCACGAAGTGACCCGGGGTGAGTACCGGCGGTTCATAGAAGCTGGCGGTTACAGCAACCCCGCTTACTGGTCGAGCGCCGGCTGGAACTGGAAGAAAACCAAAACGGAACCGCGCTACTGGGCCGCGGATCAGGACTGGGCAGCAGCCGCGGGGAGTGCCCCGCAGCCGTTCACGCAGACGGACTCACACCCGGTCGTGGCGGTGTCGTATTACGAAGCCGAGGCATACTGCAACTGGGCCGGGGGCCACTTGCCGACGGAAGCACAGTGGGAGAAGGCCGCGCGGTGGGACGGCGCACCGCGGGTGTTTCCGTGGGGTGACGTCTATGATGCCGAGAAATACAACAACTACTATGATCACAACACCGCGGGTGGTGGGTATACAAGGTATCAGACGGCGCCCGTGGGGAGTTATCCTGACGATATGAGCCCGTACGGTCTTAAGGACACGGCGGGCAACATGCGGGAGTGGTGCCAGGACTGGTACGTCTCGTATCCCGGGAGCGCAAGTCCGTTCAACTACACCGGCAGCTATCGCGTCTTGCGCGGCGGCCACTGGGCCTACAACTCCGGCATCATCAACATCGCCCGCTGCGCCAACCGCGACAATCAAGTCGCGACATACGTGGCCTACACCTCCGGGTTCCGGTTCTGCCGCTAGGAATGGGGCGTTGAACTGCTGAGCCTCTGCTGGCCTGCGATCTGAAACCCGCGTCCGGCAGAATGGATTCCGGATCGAGTCCGGAATGACGTGTGCTCCGGTGCCCCGGTCTTCCGGTTTTTCGGGAATCTCGTTCCCGAAAGCCCACACGTGCGCGCCTCCGGGCGCCGCCGTCCACGGCGCCGTCCCTTGACAGCCGGGTATAATCCTCCGGGCCGCCAGTCTAGGGCGGGGCGGCACATGCGGGGAGGAGACTTCACACTTGGCTAAGCTGAACAAAGACATTTTCAAGGCGTACGACATTCGCGGGACGTACCCGGACGAGTTCGACGAGAACGCGGCGTATCTCATCGCCCGTGCCTTCGCGAAGGCGCTGAAGGCGAAGACGGCGGTGGTGGGGCACGACATGCGCACCTCGTGGGGCGCGCTGATGCCGGAGCTTGTTCGCGGGCTGCACGACTCGGGCGTGGACGTCTGGGACGTGGGGCTTGTCAGCACCCCCCTCTACTACCACTGCGTCAACTCGCTCAAGGGCGACGTGGGCCTGATGCTGACCGCGTCGCATAACCCGGGCCAGTACAACGGCCTGAAGCCCACCGGCCCGGACGCGATTCCAAGCATCGCGTTCGTCTCGAACGAAGACATCTGGCGCATGGCCGAGGCGGAAGACTTCGACACGCCCGCCGCGAAGGGCAAAACGCTCGGCCAGCGCGACCTGCTGGACGAATATGTCGCTAAGGTCATCGAGACCATCGGCGTCAGCAGCTTCGGGGGGCTGAAGGCCGTGATGGATACGGGCAACGGCATGGGCGGGCACGTGCTGCCCGCGCTCACCCGCGCGCTGAAAGCCGATGTCGTGCCGCTCTACTGGGACGTTGACGGCACCTTCCCGAACCACGAGGCAAACCCGTTGAAGGAGTCCACGCTGGACGATCTGAAGCGCAAGGTGGTCGAGACCGGCGCGGACCTGGGGGTGGCCTACGACGGCGACGCCGACCGCGTGCGCTTCGTGGACGAGAAGGGCGAGAGCATCCCGGGCGACATCATCACAGCGCTGCTTGCGCGGCAGGTGCTGGCGCGGCATCCGGGCGAGACGATTCTGTACGACCTGCGCTCGACGCAGGCCGTGCGCGAAGAGATAGAGAACGCCGGGGGCAAGGCGGTAATGTGCCGCGTGGGACACGGGCTCATCAAGCGGCAGATGCGCAAGGACGGCGGCATCTTCGCGGGCGAACTCTCGTGTCACTACTACTTCCGCGACTTCTACATCACCGACAACGGCGACCTCGCCATGCTCAGCCTCGTGGGGCTGATGCTGTCCAGCGGCAAGAAGCTGTCCGAGTTGTGGAAGCCGATCCACCGTTACTTCCACTCCGGCGAGATCAATTCGACCGTGGCCGGCCAGCAGGCGAAGCTGCGTGAGCTCGAAGCGATCTACGGGCCCGCCGGCAAAGAGGTGCTGCACCTGGACGGGCTGTCGGTGCAGTTCGGCGACTGGTGGTTCAATGTGCGCCCCAGCAACACCGAGCCGCTTCTGCGCCTCACCTGCGAAGCGAAGACGCAAGGTCTGATGGAGGAGAAGCGCGACGAGCTGCTGGGGGTAATCCGCGCCTGAGGCGTAATCCGCGCCTGAGGCGTGCGGGCCGGGGCTGCGCGTCCCGGCCCCAAAACCCGCCTGCCGGCTACATCTTCTCTCCCCAGGCCTTGAGGATGGTGAGCGCCATCAGCATATGACCCGCTTCGTTCGGGTGCACGGCGTCGGGGATCAGCGTGAACCCGGGGCCGGCCTTCTGGCCCTTCTCGAGCTGCTTCAGCATCGGGTGGTGCAGGTCAATCACGGGGAGCTTCTCGCTCTTGCCGATCTTCTTCGTTTCCTCCACGAAAGCCGCCAGCGTGTCGTTGTATCCCGTCAGCTTCTGGTTCTTCTGCGCATCCACGCAGGTGGTGGTCAAAAGCACAATCCGGGCGCCGGTCTTCTGGCGGATCATCGAGATGAGCTGCTTCATGCCGTCGCTGAACGTCTTCAGGCCCTCGGGGTCAACGGTGGGACGGTAGGCGGCGTCATTCATGGCAAAACAGATCGTGACGACGGTTGGCTTCTGCTCGATCACATCCTTCTGCACGCGGTTCACCGCGGCGCTCGACCTGTCGCCGCCGACTCCGGCGTTCACAAAGCTGACCTTCCACTCCGGATGAAAAGCGGTGTAGTAGTCCTCGACATACCGGGTGTAGAGCTTCTGCGCGGTGATGCTGTCGCCCAGAAAGACGACCCTGTCGTTCGGCTGGATAAACGGCTTGCCGTACACAGACGCCGCGGACGCGATCAGCAGCAGAACCGCCGCCGCGGCTCGAATCGTTCTTGACAATGGATATCCTCCTCAGTGTTGTCCCGGAACGCTGTTCCCGGGCCCGAACCCTCGGCGACAGGATTCCCGAAAAACCGCATCCCCGCCACAGGGGCGGCCGGCAAGGATTCCCGCGCCCGCGCGCAGAAACCCCCGTTGAGAGGATGCGCCTTTGAAACCACTGATACTGCTTGCGCCAGCGCTGCTTCTGGCGATGGGAAAGGTTGAAGCTATGAGCCAGACGTCTGCCGGCGGGCATGTGTTTCCTGAGATGACCGTGATGGCGAAGGGGACGGGCAGCACCACCGAGGCGGGCATCGGCGCGCTCATTCCGTGGGCCGAGAAACTCTGGCTTGTCGGCTACGTGGCGCACATCAAGGGCGAGGGGCTGGGGCTGTACGAGATTGACAGCAAGATGAACTTCCGCCGCCGGCCGGAGAGCGTCACTGGCACGTTCGCCAACCGCATGGTGCACTGGCCGTCGAAGCAGGTGTTCATCGGGCCGCACGCCATTGACGAGCAGGGCAGGGTCCGCACCATCCCCAGCCTCACCGGTCATCGCCTCACCGCCACCGCGCCGCACCTGACCGACCCGGACAACAAGGTGTACTTCCTCACCATGGAAGGCCTTCTGTTCGAGTGCGACGTCAAAACGCTCGAGACGGCTCAGCTCGCCGACCTGAACAAAGAGCTGAACCTGCCCGGGGGCGCGCAGCCGCACTACAAGGGCGCCTGGTCCGGCGGCGGCAGGCTGGTGATCGCCAACAACACCTACGACGACCGCGAGTACCGGGGCGAGCGCCGGGCGGGCCGCCTCGCCGAATGGGACGGCAAGGCATGGAAGACGCTCGAGGAGAACCCGTTCATCGAGGTTTCGGGAAAGGGCAACACCCTCTATGCCGTCGGGTGGGACTCATCGAGCGTCATCCTGCGCGTCTTTCACGGCGGCAAGTGGTCGCGCTATCGCCTGCCCCAGGGCAGCCACGAATGGGAGCACACCTGGTTCACCGAGTGGATGCGCATCCGTCAGGTTCAGACCGAGCGGTTCCTGATGGACGCGTTCGGCATCTTCTACATCCTCCCCGAGCCGGTGTACGCCGGGCGGGTGTGGGGCATCAAGCCCATCTGCAGCCACCTGCGGATATGCCCGGACATGGTCTGTTACCGGGGCATGCTGGTTTTGGCCGGAGACCAGACCGATTCCGCCGTGGGCCAGCCGCAGAGCGGGCTCTGGTTCGGCAGCATGGACGATCTGTGGAAGTGGGGCAAGCCCACCGGGTGGGGCGGAGTCTGGCGAAAGACCGGCGTGGCCGCGGGTGAGACATCCGACCCGTTTCTGATGACCGGGTTCGACAAGAAGACGCTGCACCTCGCCAACGATTCGGGCGCCGATACGGCGTTCACGGTGGAAGTTGACTTCGTGGGAGACGGGGACTGGAAGGCGTACAGAACCATATCCGTCGCAGCAAACGGGTACGAGTTCCATGTGTTCCCCGACGGCTTCAGCGCGCACTGGGTGCGCATCCGGGCGTCCGGCGCCTGCCGCGCGACGGCCTGGTTTGTTTACAACTGAGGCGGGCGCCTGAACGGTCAGCGCGCGTCTGTGCTGCATAGTTTGACTTCCGGCCGTCCGCGTGGTATAGTGAGGTTGCCAGCACCGGAACACGTTCGTCCGGCGCGTGGCGCGGAGTGAGAAATGGGTAATGCCACCTTGCGCGCAGTGTTTGGCGCCGTAGCTGTTGTGCTTACCCTCAGCC
>JAGVUD010000388.1:0-2917 GCA_019136435.1 Armatimonadota bacterium
CTGTCCGCACCCACGCGCCCGGCAAGCACGGCGTGCTGGGCGACACTCAGGATATCGCTCTCGAAACCGGCAACACCCGCGCCCGTCTCCGCGATGACTTCCGCCGCCTGCTTCACCGGCGGATCGGTGGAGATGCGGACGATAACATCGGAGGTCTCCTCCATCGCCTGCAGGGGCTAGCGGCCGTCAGTGAACAGGAAGACTTCGGCGGCCGTGAGAAGCGCCATCCCGCTCGAACCGCTGAAGCCGGTCAGCCAGCGGACGTTCTCGCGGCTTGAAACGAGGAAGGCATCGAGGTTCTCCGCGGCAATAGCCTGCCGCGCCCTTTCGAGGCGATCCGGGTTCACTTTGCTTTGCGCGCCAGACGAACCGCGGCCTGAAGCCCGAGCAGATAGCTGTCCGCGCCGAACCCCGAGATGATCCCGCTCACAGCCCCGCCCGTCACCGAAATTTTGCGGAACTCCTCGCGGGCGTGAATATTGGACAGATGCACTTCGACCTTCGGGCAGCGAACGGCCGCCAGCGCGTCCCGGATGGCGATGCTCGTGTGGGTGTACGCTCCGGGGTTTATGACCAGCCCGGCGTATCCGTCCGCGGCGCTCTGAACCGCCGTGACGATGTCACCTTCGTGGTTCGACTGCACTGTCGTCAGCCGCACCCCCAGCGCCCTGGCCTCGTGCTGGAGTATGTCGTCTATCCTCTCCAGCGTGACCGCTCCGTAAATGTCCGGTTCGCGCACTCCCAGCATGTTCAGGTTGGGGCCGTGGATGACCAGTATCTTCAGCTCCTGCTGATCGAGCGGCTCGATCTCGGGGGTTTGTTCCGGGGCGACGCCAAGCCCTTCGACCGTCTCAGGCGCTTCCTGCGGCAGCATGTCGGGGATGCCATCGCGCACCGGGTATTCGCGGGCGCACTTCGCGCAGACGAGGTGATCTCCCGCAACGAGTATCGGCCCGTCTTCGCACGACGGGCACCTCAGCAGCTTCGCCAGTTCGCTGATATCCATCACGCTATCCTCCTCGCCGTCACGCCTGCGCCTCGGCCGCTGCCTGCTGTGCAGCGAAATCGAGGTACTCTCCCAAAACCTGCTCCGTAGCGCCATCGGCCCGCACAGAGCCCTCGTGGATCCAGACAACCCGTCCCGCAACCTCTCGCACTGTGTCTATGTCGTGCGAAACGAACACTATTGTGCGTCCGCTGTCCTGAAACCGCCTGATCTCTTTCAGGCACTTGCGCTGGAACGCCTCATCGCCAACCGCCAGCACCTCGTCAATCAGCAGAATCTCGGGGTCGGTGAAGACGGCGACCGAGAACCCCAGCCGCATAATCATTCCGGCGGAATACGACCTGAGCGGGGCGTCGCGGAAATGCTCCAGCTCGGCGTACCTGATTATCGGGTCAAGATGGCCGCGGACTTCACGCTCGCGCATCCCGAGTATGACGCCGTTCAGCAGCACGTTCTGCTCGCCGGTGAGGTCCGGGTGGAACCCCGCGCCGAGCTCGAGCAACGCCGCCACGCGCCCGTTCACCTCGACGAGCCCGGACGTGGGCAGATACACGCGCCCGAGCAGACCGAGCAGTGTGCTCTTGCCCGACCCGTTGCGCCCGATAACAGCAAGCGTCTGCCCGCGCCCAACGTCGAGCGTCACGCCGTTCAACGCCCACAGGTCTTCCCATCTCCGCTTCCAGAAGTTCGCCGCCGCCGCCTTGAGCGTAGTTACAGGATGATGCTGCAGGCGAAACCGCTTTTTGAGGTCCACGAGGCGGATTGCCGGAGACTGGTCCATCACGAGCGCTCCGCGAACCGCCACTTGCGGGAGTTGAAGAAGGCATACCCGGCCACCATCAGTACAAACGACACCACGCCAGCCAGCGCAATGTGACGCCAGTCGAGCGGGACATCGGTGATCCCCGCCCCGGTGAAACGAGGAAGCAGAAGCTGCCTGTAGCCCTCGATGAACGTCGCCATCGGGTTCCAGTGATACACCTCCCAGATGCGCTCGCGCAGCCCCGCCGGGATTTTGGAGGAGAAGAGTATCTGCTCGCTGACATAGATGATCGGGCAGCAGTAGAAGAAAAGGTTGGTGGCGACGTTCACGAGATAGCGCATGTCCTCGTAGAACACCGAGAGCGCCGACACGAAGAACGCCAGCCCGAGCACCAGAAAGAAGTTGAACAGCACGCACACGGGCAGCAGCAGCCACCCCGGTTCCACCGCCACGCCGAGCGCCAGCAGGTAGATGAAGAACACGCCGAGGGCAAGCGCGAGATGGATGAGGTTCGCGATCACCGAGGCGATTGTCAGCGCCTCTCGCGGGAAGTACACCTTGCGCAGCAGATCGTACTGCCGCAGGACGCTCTCACCCGCGTCAGAAAGCGAAAGCTGAAAGAACATCCACGGCAGAAACGCGCACAGCACGTAGGCGGAATAGTTCGGGATGCCGATCGCGAGCACGTACTTGAAGATGATCGTGATGGTCGCGACCTGCACGAGCGGGTTGGCCAGCGACCAGAAGAACCCCAGCACGCTGTTCTTGTACCGGACGGTGAGGTCGCGCACAACCAGCGACTTCACGAGATCCCGATAGTTCCACAGCTCCTTCAGATCGCCGAGCATGACGGCAAGAGGATATCAGATTCCGCGCCCGCCTGCCAGAGCGGTTCAGAGCCCACCGCTCAGCCGCCCCCGAACGCGTGGAGAAGCCCGAGGCCGTACTTCGCCGATGAGACGCCCAGCCTGTCCCATACACCCGTGAACCCCGCAAGCGCGGTCACCGCGCGAGCGCGCCACTTCTCGTCGCCCGTCGCGTCCGCCAGCCGCCCGAAGAAAACGGCCAGCCCCGTGTTGCCATCGAACGACTTGCTGCGCCCGCCGAGGAGCCCGAGCCCGAGCGGGTCTGCGGCATCGAAGTATCCG
>JAGVUD010000388.1:2947-6760 GCA_019136435.1 Armatimonadota bacterium
CTCGGGTCGAAGAGCAGTTCATGCACCCGCCCGCCCAGAGCAAGGGCGCGATCAGCGTAATGGGCGCCGCCGGAGGCCGCAGCCGCATCGAGAAGCGCGAGGCCGATCTCCGCCTGATCCGCCAGAAGCCCCCGCACACGGGGCGCGCCGTTCCAGTAGTGGAACGCGAGACCGTCGTCCGGGCACAGGCGCTCCAGCAGTACATCGAGGGCGCGCAGGGTCTGTCCGGCAAGCGTGCTCTGGCCGAGGCGCGGCGCGGCGTACAGCAGCGCCCGCACAGCCCGGCACTGAGACCCCGCCATAGTCGTGGGGTCCGCGGCGGGCCTGGCGGCCTTCTCACGCTCTCCCCGGGACATCTGGTAATACTCGGGGTCCGCCGCCTGTGAGCTGTGAAAGCAACCAGACGCGGGATCGTGGAGCATGCGGAACATGTAGTCGACCGTGCCTTCCGCCGCTTCCCGGTATTCCACGTCGCCGCTGTTCTCATGCGCCAGAAGGAACAGATGCACGTGGCGGCTCTGGTCGCACAGCAGTTTCTCAAGTCGTGGGCTCGACCAGTCAGGCTCATCGGAACAACGGAAGAACCCGCCATCCTCCCAGTCGTAGAGACCATTCTGCATCATCGCGTCGAGGGCCGAAACCGCGAGCCCGATCAGCTTCTTCTGCTGCTGCAGTTTCTCCTGCGCCGCCCGCTGGTGCACTTCCAGCAACAACTCGAGCGCGTCGAAGTGCGGGAACTTCGGGGCCTGTCCAAAGCCGCCGAAGTCCGTGTCGGCGGTGTCGCTGATCATGTCGAGAATCCTGCCCGTCATCCACGGGCTGGGCGAGCGGGACGCATCAATGCGCGCGGACTCGTAAAGCTCCGCCTGCTCTTCGACCGCAGCGACCCTGGCGGTGATCTCGGCCTGGTTATCGCGGTACATTGCCGCGATGGAACCCAGGGCATCCAGCAGCACGTCGGGAGGCACGAAGCCGGTCCCCAGAATCGGCTTCAAATCGGGGGTGAGGAAGACAACGGCGGGCCACGAACCCACGGCGTAGCGATGATCGACGTCCGGCCGCCTGTCTGCGTCCACCCGCACCGGGATGTAGCTGCCGTTGACAAGCTCGGCCACATTCGAATCGTTCCACGACGTCACATACAGAAGCCGCGACAGCCCGCACCAGAACTGCTCGAGCACGAGCAGCACCGGCTTGTTGGTGTCGCGCGCCTCTTCAAGAAGCTCGCGCCCCCACTCGCGCCATTCAATCAGACTCGGTAGTATCTTCTTGTCTCCTTTCGGGCTCGCGCTCGGACCGCCACCCGCCCGATCGTTTGACAGGGTGGCGCATGCCGAGCCGCTGCAGCACGGCTCCCGCCAGAATCAGGATCCCGGAGACCGCGAACACCCACCGGATGTCGCCGCCGCTGTCTATCAGCGACCTCGCCATGGCCGCGCCGGCAAAAGGCCCGATGATTCCGCGCACGCCCAGAAGCAGGCTGTGCATCGCCTGATACTGCGCGCTGTTCTCCGGCGTCGAGAAGTGCATCACGCTGTTGAAATACGAAAGCTCTATGCCCGCGTTCACAATGCCGCCCACGACCGCGAACGGAACGAGCATCCAGACCTCGAAAGCGACAAGGTAGTTCAGCGGCATGATAGCCGCGACGGCCGTGTTGATCATCACGAGTTTCAGCGGGCTGACACTGTCAATGTAGCGCGCCCAGAACACATACGACAGCATCCAGACGACCTGCGTGATGTTCATGAGTATGGCGACCCACGAGGCCGTTATGTGGAGGACATCCACCTGGTAGATGGTGTAAACGGGCACGGCCATAAGGTTTCCGAAGCCGTACACCGACACGGCAAGCGCGAACCAGCGGAACGGGATGTCTTGCCGGAGCAGGCCGAAGGCCCCCTTCGTGAACTCGATCATCTCGTTGTGACGGGTGACCGGCTGGTCCGCCGGAATGCGGATGCGCGAGTACAGCGCCAGAGCGGCAAGCCCGACCGGAGCGAACGCGAGAAACACCGGCCGCCATCCCCAGCGGTCTATCATCCAGCCCGCGCTGAACGTGCTGAGAATCATCCCCGCGGCCTGAAGGACACGCGTGTAGCTGAGCAGGCGCCCCAGATACTCCAGAGGGTAGATCAGCCGGATGATGGAGATGTACGTGGGGGTGGGAATGGACGCGAGGCACTGCACCGCAAAGACCGTCCATGCGAACACCGCGCTGCCTGTTGCGAAAGATGCCCCGACGAGCATGACGCGCGCGATGGCGATCATAAGCGCGACGTTCCGCACGGGCTGCCCCCGCGAGACGATGTGGGTAAACGGCAGCGCCAGCAGGTTTCCCACGAACGGCGCTGCCGTCATCAGTCCGAGTTCCGCCGCCGAAGCGTGCAGGTGATCGCGCGCGACAAAGGCCACAAACGGGAATATCCCGCCGCCATAGACGCCCGACAGCGCCGCCGACGTCGCGTCCAGCCGAAAGTTCGGCCGCGCGCGCCAGGGCACCAGGCTCTCGATGATCACCTGCTACTCCCTCCGGCCCGTGGCCGGCGCCCGGTCATTGTGCGGCCGCGCGCGTCTGCGGATGCTCAGAACTCGACCAGCTTCACGGAATCGAGCCCCTTGATGCTCCTGATCTTGTCCATAACCTCCGGCGGAACCGGATCGTCAACAGAGAGCACCATTACGGCAAACTCACCCTTGCCCTTGCGCCCCACATGCATTCCGGCGATATTGATGCTGTGCGACCCGAGTATCTCCCCGACCGACCCGATGATGCCCGGCTTGTCCACATGCCGCGAGACGATGACGCGGCCCTGCGGGACGACATCGATCGAGAACCCGTCAATGGACGTGATGCGGATGTCGCCGCGGCCGAACACCGTGCCGCTGATCTCTCGTGTTTCCCGGTCGGTCTTGAACTTCACCGTCATCAGGTCGGTAAACTCGGCATGAACGCCCGAGCGCGTCTCCTCGACGCGGATTCCGCGGCTCTCGGCCAGCAGCAGTGAGTTGACGTAGTTGACGTTCTCGGGCGTGAACGGGTTGAGGAACCCGACAAGCGCCGCGCGGGTGATCGGGTTGGTGTCGGCGCGCGCGATGTCTCCGAAGTAGAAGCATTCCACGGCTTCGCCGCCGCCTTCGGTGATCGAAACCGCCAGGGTGCCCATGGCTTCGGCCAGCCGCATATAGGGCGCCACGAGAGCCATCTCGTCGGTGCTCATCGCGGGCATGTTGACGGCGCTTCGCGCGGGACGTCCCGAAAGGACGTCAACGATCTGCTCGGCGACGTCAACGGCGACATTGATCTGCGCTTCGGCCGTGGAAGCCCCCAGATGAGGCGTGGTCACGATCTGCGGAATCCCGATGAGCGGGTTGTCGGGCTGAGGCGGCTCGCTGCTGTAAACGTCAATGGCCGCTCCGGCCACTTTCCCGCTATCGACAGCCTTCGCGAGCGCCGCTTCGTCCACAATGCCCCCGCGCGCGCAGTTGATGATGCGCACGCCGTCTTTCATCATGGCGATCTGCGCCTCGCCGATCATGTTCGCCGTCTGGGGGTTCTTGGGGAGGTGCAGCGTGATGAAATCGCTGCCCTTGATGAGATCATCGAGGGCGACCAGCTTGACGCCGGCCCTGGCGGCCGCGTCCTCGGAGAGGAACGGGTCGTTCGCGACCACATCCATTCCGAACGACAGGGCGCGCTTCGCAACTTCGCGGCCGATCTTGCCGAAACCGACAACCCCGAGGGTCTTCTGGTACACCTCCACGCCGACGAACTTGCTGCGCTTCCATTCGCCGCCCTTGAGCGAGGCGGTC
>JAGVUD010000198.1 GCA_019136435.1 Armatimonadota bacterium
GAGGCTCAGCGTACCCGTCACCCCGAACAACAGGCTCATGCCGAACAGCATGGCGGCGGAACATGCGCTCCCGAAAAGGAAGTACTTGAGCGCCGCCTCAACCGCCCTGTCCTCGCTTTTCGAGAATCCCGCCAATGCATACGAGCAGATGCCGAGGAATTCGATGCCGAGGTAGACTATCAGCAGGTCCGCCGCCAGAGCGGCGATGGTCGCCGCCCCGCATGCGCACAGAAGCAGAAAGTAGTACTCCCCCTGATTCCTGGTATCGCCGCTCAGATGCTCCATGGACATCACGACGACAACGAGGGTTCCGAGACAAGCCAGAAGCCCGAACGCAGTCCCGGCGGCATCAATCGTGAGAGCCCCGGAAAGCTGCGTCACCGGAAGCGGGCGGAAACGCGGAAGAAGCCACAGGACAATCGCAATCTGGCCGTACATCGCCAGCAGTAGCCCGGCGACTGCCATCAGCCCCGGCGTCAGGCTGTGCCACAGCCAGCCGTCGCTGGCGCTCCACAGGCCCACGGCGAGCGCAAGCAGGCCGAACACCAGCAGGAAGACCTGGGGAAGGACGAGGCTCAACTGGAAGTCAGACATTGCGCTCGTCCCGTCCTATCCCCCCACGAAGTACGACGCCAGCCCTGTGGCGTAACCGTTGAGAATCCGGAATATCGGAGCCGGATAGACTCCGAACAGTATCATCAGTGCAATCAGCGGGACAACGCTCACAATCTCGCGCCAGTCCATGTCCTTCAGGCCGGCCCACTTCGGGTTCACCGGCCCCAGCAGCACTCTCTGGATGGTCCAGAGCAGGTAGGCCGCGGTCACCACCAACCCGATCATGGAGAGGCAGGTGATCAGCAGATACGCCGGGAACGCGCCCCGAAACACGAAGAACTCCGCCACGAAGCCGCTCATACCCGGAAGCCCCAGAGATGCGAAACAGGACATCCAGAGGAGAACCGAGTACTTCGCCATCACGGCCCCCAGCCCGCCGAACTCCCGTAGATCGCGCGTGTGCGCCCGCTCGTAGACCACCCCGACAAGCAGGAACAGGGCGCCTGTGATGACGCCGTGCGAGAACATCTGCAGCATTGCGCCGTTCAGCGCCGTGGCACGGTCGGAGAGGTTCGCCGGCCCGAGCGAGCAGGCGGCGGCAATACCGAGCATCACATAACCCATGTGGTTGACGGACGAGTATGCGATCAGCTTCTTGAAGTCCATCTGCGCCATCGCCACAAACGCGCCGTACACGATGCTGATCAGCGCCAGCACCGCCACCCAGACTGCATACTGCTGAGCCGCTTCGGGCAGTGTCGGGAGCACAATCCGGAGGAAACCGTAGCAGCCCATCTTCAGCAGCACACCCGCCAGAATGACGCTCCCTGCCGTGGGGGCTTCGACGTGCGCATCCGGAAGCCAGGTGTGGAACGGCCACACAGGCACCTTGATGGCAAAGCCCAGGAACAGAGCCCAGAACACCAGGCCCTGCAGAGCCATCTGTCCGGCAAACGGCTGCGCGCCCGCGATGGCGATGATATCGAATGTCCTCGCTCCCGTGGCGAAGTACATCGCGAGGATGGCAAGGAGCATCGCGACGCTTCCAACCAGCGTGTACAGGAAGAACTTGATCGCGGCGTACTCGCGCCGGGGCCCGCCCCAGATTCCGATGAGGAAGTACATCGGCACAAGGCTGACTTCCCAGAACACGTAGAACAGGAAGTAGTCGAGCGCAACGAATACGCCGAGCATCCCGGTTTCGAGCAGCAAGAAGAGGCAGTAGAACTCCTTCACCCGCTCCTTGATATTCAGCGAGTATATGAGGGATATGGTCGTCAGAAGCGTCGTGAGAAAGATCATCGGGACGCTGAGGCCGTCGGCGCCAACGTGGTAGTTCACGCCGATGAGGGGAATCCACGGCCTGTTCACCGCGTACTGCAGGCCGTGCGCCCCTCCGCTGTAGTCCAGCCACAGCCACGCCGAAAGCGCCAGAGGAACCAGGCTCCCGGCGATGGAGAGCCAGCGGATGACGTTTGGTCTGCGGCCCGGCACGAACAGAACCGCCGCGAGCAGCCCCAGAGGAAGGAACGTGATGACTGTCAGCACCCAGCGATCCATCTGCACCTCGATCCGTAATCAGATTCACAGCCCACAAACGAAGCTCTCATTGCCCGTACACCAGCGCCCAGATGATAAGGATGACCCCCGCGAAGGCGAGCAGGATGTTCGTCTGCGCCAGCCCTGTCTGCAGCTTTGTCAGCGCCCTGCCCGACTGGCGGCAGGCAATGCCGGTCAGGTTCACAAGCCCGTCCACGATCCAGCGATCCACCCAGTTATGCATCCACGAGAGGCCGATGGTAACATAGCCCACGAGGTTCACCACCCCGTCAACCACACCGCGGTCGAATGCAGCGGCGACGCGGCACACCACGAACATCGGGACGACCAGGACGCCGTACAGAATCTCGTCCACATACCACTTGTTCTTGAACAGCACGTAGAGCGGCCGGAACGCTCTCTTCAAAGCGGCGGCTGACACCCAGTTCCAGCGGAATACGGCGAAAGCCCCGAGAAAGCCAGCCAGGGCCGCTACGGTTCCCGCAAGCATAACTGTGAACGAGAACGGCAGCGGCGCCTCGTGCCCGAACGAGACGTAATGATGGAAGATCGGCTTCCACGGTGTGTTCGCCAGCCCTGCCGTCACCGACAGAAAAGACAGGACGATGAGAGGCCAGGTCATCACGCCCGGGCTTTCGTGGGGCCGGACCTCCGGCTTGCGCGGGCTGCCGAGGAATGTCAGGATCACGAGGCGACCCATATAGAAGGCCGTCATCGCGGCCCCCGCCAGGCCCACCCAGAACACCGGCCGCATCGTATGGAAGGCTTCCAGCAGGATCTCGTCCTTGCTCCAGAAGCCGGCAAGCGGAAACACCCCGGCCAGCGCGAGGGTAGCGAGTACGAAGGTCCAGTAGGTTCGCGGCATCTTCCTGGCCAGCCCGCCCATCTCGTGGATGTCCTGAGTCCCCGACCCGTGTATCACCGAGCCGCTCCCCAGAAAGAGACACGCCTTGAAGAACGCGTGGGTGAACAGGTGAAACATCCCGGCGGTGTAGCCCCCCACCCCCAGACCCATCATCATATATCCGAGCTGGCTGACGGTAGAGTATGCGAGAACACGCTTGATGTCGTTGACAACAATGCCGATTGTCGCCGCCAGAAGCGCCGTGACGCATCCTGTGATGGCGACGAACTGCAGCGCGATGCTGCCGTGGTCGGTGTAGTGGAACACGGGATACATGCGCGCGACCAGATAGACCCCCGCGGCCACCATCGTGGCGGCGTGGATGAGAGCGGAAACGGGAGTCGGGCCTTCCATCGCATCCGGAAGCCAGACGTGCAGCGGAAACTGAGCGCTCTTGCCGACTGCCCCGAAGAAGATCAGAATCGCCGCCACGGCGGCGAGCGGCCACACCACCTGCCCAACCACAGGCAGCCAGAACGTGACGTTCGTCACGGCGAGCTTCGGCTCGACAGCCGCGAAAACGTCGGCAAACGCAATGCTGCCCACAGCCGAGTACAGCGTGAGCAGGCCCAGAAAGAGGCCGATATCACCCAGACGGGTGACGACAAACGCCTTTTTGGCGGCTCGCATGGCGCTCGGCTTCTCGAACCAGAATCCGATCAGCAGGTAGCTGGAGAGGCCGACCAGCTCCCACGCGATATAGAGCAGAAGCAGGTTGTCCGCCAGCACCAGAGTCAGCATGCTGAAGCTGAAAAACTGCAGGAACGAGAAGAACCTCG
>JAGVUD010000220.1 GCA_019136435.1 Armatimonadota bacterium
GACAACGCCCCGGCTTCCGCACGTGACGAACACCGGGCGCCCGCCGCGCGCAAATAGCAGTTCGGCCGCCTCGAGCACGCGGGTCCGCGACGGCGCCTCGTCAGGCCCGCCGGTCAGCCGGACGGCTTCGCGGGCATTCAGCTTGAGCCACGCGCCGGGGTAGCATCCGCTGAAGTGCCTGCTGTCGGCAATGAAGATGATGCGGGGATGGCGGGCGATGGCGGCGGCGAGAGCTTCGCGCAGGAATGGCGTGTGAATGCCCTGCGGCACCTGCTGGTTGATCACGGCCACGTCCACATCGGAGGCCAACTCGTCGAGGTGCGCGATGAGCGCTTCGGCCGTGCCGCGCGACAGCTCGTTGAAGTTGCCGAAGTCGCGCCGGTTCTCCTCGCGGCCCCCAACGTGGGGCTTCACGTAGGCGAGCGTGTCCCAGTGAGCGGTCTGAGTCAGAATGCCGCTCGTGTCCGCGCCGCAGTTCTGGAGCAAACGGAGGAGTTCGCGGCCCCAGATATCGTCGCCGATGACGCCGACCGCACGCACGGAGCCTGCGCCAAGCGCGCAAAGGTTCGTGACGACGTTTCCCGCGCCGCCGGGCGCCGAGCGCTGGCGCGCCACAGGGTGCGTCGGCAGCCCGGTCTCGAGCGAGATCTCGCTACGCGACAGGTCGGCAAACCAGTACGCGTCCAGGCAGTAGTCGCCGAGAACGGCGACCCGCGCGGTGCGAATCGCTTCCAGAAGCCGGTTCAGGTGTTCAAGCGTCACGAGTGTTTGTCCGGATGCAGGGCAGAGCCGCAAAGGAAACGGCCGTCTCTGTCCGCAATACCTTAGCCGTGGGTGGGGCAAACGCCTTCCGCGGCGCGAGGAACGAAGGGAGCAGGCGATGACTAAAGAGAGCGGATTCATACCTCCGGCGCGTGAGATAGAGAGTCATCTGGAAGAGATCGAGCATCATCTGAGCGAGGAGCTTGTTCCGTTCTGGATGACGCACGGAGTTGATGAGAAATACGGTGGCTTTCTAACGTACTTCGACCGCGACGGGAAGCCCACTGGCGAGACCGTCAAAACGCTCATCTGCCAGACGCGGATGATCTACGCATGCGCGCGAGCGCATCTGGAGGGGTTCGGCGACGGCTGCTTCTGCGACCAGGCGCTGCAGGGCGCGCAGTTCGTCCTGAAGCACTTTCGGGACTCCACCAGGGCAGGCTACTTCTGGACCTGCAAGCGCGGCGGTAAGCCGCTCGACCGGAAGAAGATCATCTACGGGCACAGCTTTCTTATCTACGCGCTCAGCGAGTTCGCCATAGCGTGTCCGGCCGCGACCGATGAGGACTCCGGGACAGACCCGGCATACGCCGCTCTGGCAATGGCGGGAGAGTGCTCCGAGACATTGCTGACCACCGCCTGCGACATTGCCCACGGGGGCTTCTACGAGTTCTTCGAGGAAGACTGGGAGCACACACCGCCCGGCGTCTATGGCGGCGACAGAAAGTCGCTCGACGTACATATGCATCTGATGGAGGCCTTCACGAACTTCTATGACGCGGTCGACGCGCTCTTGCCAGGAGACTGGCTTCTGGAGCCCACGCGGCGGCAGGCGGCCCAGATCATTGACCTGATCTGCGAAAGGATGCTGCACCCTGAGTTCGGGACTGGGCTGGCGCAGTTCGCGCCGGACTGGACGCCGCTGCGGGCGATCCAGTTCAAGAACGTGTGGGGGTCCGACCGCGAGACGGACGACCCGGAAGGACGGCCGCTCGACAACACGAGCTACGGGCACAACGTGGAGCTGGGCTGGCTGCTGAGCTGGGCGATTGGTGTGTTGGAGTTGGACCGGGGGAAGTACGCGCCGAAGATCAGGCGTCTCTACGACCACTGCCTGAAGTGGGGCATAGACTGGGACAAGGGCGGGGTCTTCTGCGAAGGGCCGGGCGACGGTCCGGCGCGCGAGCGCAACAAGGAGTTCTGGCAGCAGGCGGAAGCTCTGGTCGCGATGCTGGACGGCGTGGAGCAGTTCGGCGATGAGCGCTGCTGGGAAGGCTACAAGAATGTCCACCGCTTCGTGATGGACTTCGTGATAAACCACGACGTCGGCGAATGGTTCGCGCTGCTCGACGAGAACAACAATGTGCTCTGGGACTACATGGGGCACGCGTGGAAGATCAGCTACCACACAATGCGTTCCATGCTGGAGTGCCGCCGCCGTCTGACGCGCCTGCTCGACAGGGCGAAAGCCGGCTGAGATCAGGCGGAGGCGTCGGGCCTCTGCGTGAGAGCGGCCTGCTCTCCCGCGCGGTGCCTCATACGGTCGAGGGCGACGGCGAGCACGATGATCGCCCCGGTGACGATCTCCTGCACCCAGTTGGGCAAAAACATCTGGGCGCATCCGTTGCGGATGACGCTCATGATGAGCGCCCCGACAAGGCTGCCGAGCACCGAGCCCTCTCCGCCCGACAGGCTGCCTCCGCCGATGACGACGGCGGCGATCACATCGAGCTCCAGCCCCGAAGCGACCGTGGGGTCGCCGACGGTGAGGCGTGAGAACTGCAGCACGCCGGCCACTCCCGCGAACAGCCCCGCCAGTGAATAGACGGCAGCCTTGACGGCGTTGACCGGAACCCCGGAGAGCCGCGCCGCCTGCTCGTTGGAGCCGAGCGCGAAGAAGTAGCGCCCCGGCCGCGTGAGGCGCAGGAGCGCGCTCACGGCCACAGCGAGCAGCACGGTGATCCACACCCCGGCCGGAACGATCATCCACGCCTGTGAGTCCGGCAGCGATGCGAGCAGGCTGTTGAGACCGGTGGCCGGAGCGCTGACCGTCTGCTCGCGGGCAAGCCCCTTTGCCAGGCCCCGCGCGAGAAGCAGTGTTCCGAGCGTTACTATGAACGGCACCACGCGCAGCCGCGTGATGAGTTGTCCGTTCACGAATCCGCAGGCCAGCCCGGCCCCCACCCCGGCCATCGCCGCCAGAAGCGGGCCGTGGCCGCCCGCAAGCACCAGCGCAACGATGACCGTGCACAGCGCAACGATGGATCCGACGGAGAGGTCTATCCCGCCCGCGATGATGACAACGGTCATGCCGAGCGCGGCGCTGCCGACAATGGCGGTCTGGCGGAGGATCGTCTCCACGTTGCCCCATTCGCGGAAGCTGGGAGGGCCGATGGCGGCGAACAGGGCGAAGACGAGCGCGAGCCCGGCGACAGGCCCCAGCCACCCCCATCTCCCGCCCCCCAAGGCATTCAGCGCGCCGCGCAGGTTTGTCACGGGGCAGAGCGCTCCCGGTGAATGGCAGCCTCCGCTGGGCAGCAGACTTCGCGGCGGCTTACTTCAACCATTCGTCCAGTGGAGGATTGAGCAGGTCCTTTATCTGCTGCTCCTGCATGTTCCCCAGGGTGACAAGGTACGCGCCGGTATCAATGCGCTTCTCGACCTCCTTGCCGCCGAGATGCTCCACCATCGCCTTGACCGCCAGATAGCCCATCTTCATCGGGTCCTGAACGACCAGCGCATCTATCTGCTTCTCCGTCAGCGCCGTCACCAGCTCCGGAGCGCTGTCGAAGCCGACGAAGCGCACGGTCCCGGCCAGCTTGGCGTCCTGCAGCGCGCGCAGCATTCCGAAGGTTGTGGACTCGTTGGGGCAGAAGATGCCCTCGGCGTTGAGTTTGCCGCCAGCGCCCTTCAGCGGCGCGAGCAGGCGCTCGCTCGCGGAGAAAGCGGTCTCGCGCGTGGCGCCGCCGTACTGGCTTGCGGTCACGACTTTAATCCCCGGGAACCGCGCGATGCCGTCCAGAAAGCCCTTCTC
>JAGVUD010000319.1 GCA_019136435.1 Armatimonadota bacterium
AGGCTGGCCGATGCAGTAGTCGTCTCTCTGCCCGTTGCGGGGCGCTTCAAGAAGCTGGTGCTGCTGAAACGCTTCTACCGCATGCTCGGGCGGCTGCTGGCGGGCGGCGTGTCGCCGGTCGTGGCGTGGGACGCGGCCGCGGACGCGATCGGCAATCACCGCGTGTCGTGGCAGCTTGCCCAGGGGCGCGCATCGCTGTCGAGCGGCGCGGGCTTTGGCGCGGCGTTTGGCGCAACCGGGGTGATCCCGTACGACGACCAGCAGATGATCTCGACCGCCGAGCGTGCGGGACGCGTGCCTGAGATGCTCGCGCGCCTCGAGCAGGACTACGGCGCGCGGTATCAGAGCTCGTCGAGACTGATGAAGATGGCGGCGTTGCTTCCGGCGGCCCTCGCGGCGGGCGCGGCGACAGTTGCCGCTGTGTATATGCTGCTGAAGGGCTACTTCGACTTCATCTTCGAATACACTGGCTTCTAGGACGGCGCGGGCGGAAGCTGACGAAGGACCGCCTCTTGTTAGGCGGGCGAGTTTCCGGTTTACTGTACCGGGCAGCGTTATGGGGGGCGGGAAGGCTGGACGCGTGGGCACTGTGACTTTTGAATACGTGGCAAAGGATAGAAACGGGCGAGAAGTCAGCGGCAGCCTGCAGGCGGCAAGCGAGTCCGATGCCGCCGCGCAGGTGCGCGAACTCGGCCTGTACCCGCTGCGGCTCAGGGCCGCCAGGCGGCCTTCCCATGCGCAGTCGAGCGAGTCGGTGTTCGCCCGCGTCTTTCCGCCGGTCAGCCTTCGCCAGCGGGTGCAGTTCTGGGCCCAGCTTCAGGCCGTCCTGAACTCCGGGATGCCCATGAGTGAAGGGCTCGGTACGATTGCGGCGACGGGGCGCGGGTCACTTGCCCGAATCGCCGCCGAGGCCTCCTGCAGGACGGCTGCCGGAGAGCCGCTGTCGTCGGTTCTGGCGGAGTATCCGTCATCCATCCCGGCCACTGAGGTCGCCCTGATTCGCGCGGGCGAGCACGCTGGGACTCTCCCGAAGGCGGTTGAAGCACTCGCGAGCATGAATGAAGCCGAACTGGCGACGCGGCGGGACTTCATGTTCCAGCTTGCCTACCCCGCGTTCGTGCTGCTTGCTATTGCGTTTATACCCCTGCTGCCGATTGCGGTGCTTCAGGGGCCGGAAGCCGCGGCGCGGGTCGTCCGCGACAGATACCTGCCGGCGGTTGTGGTGGTTGCGGCAGTGTTCATCGGGGCCCGCTTGCTGCTCGCGCTTGTTCCGCCCATCAAGCTGGGTTGGGACCACATCAAACTGAAAACGCCCGGAATCGGCGGCATCGTGAACAAAATGTCAGCCGCCCGCGCGGCCGATGTTCTTGCGGCTGCCTATCGCAGCGGCATTGACCTCGGGCTTGCTCTGGAACTCGCGGCGGACTCATGCGGAAACGCTTCGATGGGCCGCCACCTCCGCGAGGCGGCGCCGGCCGTGAGAGCAGGGGAGCCGATTACCACCGCCCTTGCCCGCACGCGCGCCTTCCCTGCCCGCGCCCTTCAAATGCTCGGAACCGGTGAGAAGACGGGCGATATTGACACGATGATGGAGAGCGCATCGCGGTATTTCAACGACGAGGCGCGTTCGGCTCTCAGGATCTCCGCGATAGCCGCGGGGGTCGTTGCGATTCTTGCGGCGGGTCTGATGACGGCGATGCAGGTCGTGGGCTTCTATGGCTCGTATGCGACGAAACTCGGCGGAGGCGGGGATTGAGCCAGCGTTCCCCATGGACTGAGATTGTGCGGGCTGCGAGGCGGATGCGCTAGATGCCTCCGGTGCGCAGCTACTACGAGATTCTCGGCGTCAAGCCCGATGCCACGCCGGAAGAGATCAAGAAGAGCTTTCGGCGGCTTGCGCGCAAGTATCACCCGGACGTTCACCCGGACAAGCGCCTGGCGCAACGCGCGTTCGTGCAGATCAACGAGGCTTACACCACTCTGTCAGACCCGATCAAGCGCCGGGACTACGACGCCAAGCGATTCGCCGAACGTGCGGCTCAGAGATCCGGCCAGCGTCCTGGTCAGGGCAGGACATCCTCGACTGCGCACGAGTATCCGCGCCCATCTGTCGGCAACCAGAGCCGCCAGCCGCGAGCCGCGCGCATACTGCGGGAAGCCGAACTCGCCTTCATCAGCGGGCACCTTACGCAGGCGGAGAGGCTGTGCGGAGAGGTGCTGAAGGACGACCGCAGAAACGCAAGGGCGTACACGATTCTCGGCGATATCATGCAGGCGCGCCGGAAGACGGATCAGGCCCTTCACAACTACACATACGCCGTGCAGTGCGACCCGAACGACCGGGAGGTTCTTGCCAAGCTGAACCGCCTGGCGGGCACGGGCAGCGGACGAAGCCGTCCTCCCAACCCGATGTCCCGTGTCCCGACGAAATGCCCTCCCGCGCCGGCGGTGCTGTTTGCGAATCTCGCCGGGTGGATGCTCTTCTTTATGCTCTGCGTATTGTCAACCGAGATTCAGCCCTCGCGGATCATGCCCGGGCTGGAAGGCTCGTTCGCTCTGTTCAAGGGCTGGAACGTGGTAATCAGCGGTTCGCTCGTGCTGCAGGGGCTTCTGCTCGGGATACTGCTGCGAAGCGGGCGGTTCTTCGGGCATTACGGCGACGAGCTGCTGTTTCAGTCCATCCGCCGGGGTGCGCGGCGAGCGGGGAGTGCTCCGGTGGGGCTGGTGCTGGCCGTGTGCTCGGTCATCTGCTTCTGGCTGGCCCTCGGGCTGTATGCCGTGAGTTCGACGGTGCAGGACAGCGTGTCCAAGAACCTGGTTCGCGCGTTCTCGGTGACGTCGCTGGCGGTCCTGGGCAACGCTCTCTTCTGTCACGACGCCTTCCAGATCGCGATTCTTGCGTTCGGTGGCAACTTCATATTTGTCAGCATGCTGCTCGGGTGGTGGTTTACGGATTCGATGCGCGAGTCGTGGACACAGGAACCCGGCGTGCGATAGCCGGTGGAGGGTTGGCGGCGGGTCTTTCGGATAACAAGGTACAGGTATGCTTAACTTTTCAGACAGAGCCGTAACAGCGCCATTGCTGCACGAGATGAAAGCGGCTGGAGCGCGCATTGCCGTCCTTACGGCCTATGACTACCCCACCGCGCGCCTGGAGGATGACAGCGGCATTGACGTGATACTCGTGGGGGACAGCGTCGGCAACGTGGTGCTGGGCTACGCGAACACTCTGCCCGTCACAATGGACGAGATGCTGCATCACGTCAGGGCTGTCAGCAGAGGAATCCGTCGCGCGATGCTCGTCGCGGACATGCCTTACCTCAGCTACCAGATCAGCAAAGAACAGGCCATCGCAAATGCTGGCCGGTTTCTGAAAGAGGGTGGGGCGCACGCCGTGAAGCTCGAGGGAGGCGCGGCCGTGGCCGATACGATCGCCGACATGGTCGCTTACGGCATCCCCGTCATGGGCCACCTGGGAATGACGCCGCAGAGCGTTCATCTGTTTGGAGGATACAGGAAGCAGGCGCGCACGGAAGAAGCAGTGGAGCAGCTCGTCAAGGACGCCCTGCTGCTGGAGGACGCCGGGGCGTTTTCGGTTGTGCTGGAACTTGTGCCTCCCGCCGCTGCAAAGCGGGTAACCGAGGCGCTGCGAATCCCCACAATCGGCATCGGCGCCGGACCCCATTGCGACGGCCAGGTGCTCGTCGTGAACGATATGCTCGGAATGGACGAGCGTTTCGCGCCAAAGCACGCCAGACGCTATCTGGAACTTCACGACCTGCTCCGGAAGGCCT
>JAGVUD010000230.1 GCA_019136435.1 Armatimonadota bacterium
GGCGGCTCCGTCTTTGTCCGCGAAGCGCGCCCAGAACTGTGTGCGCGGGCCCACCGGGACGCGCGTGGGAATCCCAACCTCGAAACCGCCCGGGGCGTCATTGTCGGATACGATGCTCCACGCGGCTTTCTGGTCCCAGCCGGCCCCTTTGGCCGTCCTGTCTAGAGCGTACATCCACGCCTTGACGCTCGCGCCGAGCGCCACCGGCTTGAGTTCGACGCGCCACCGAACGGTCAGGTTGTTCCCGGACTGCGACACCGCCGTTTCCTCGCAGTACAGCTTGAAGAGGCCGGTCTCTATTGTGTCTGCCGAACCCGGCGCAAAGCCTCCGACCCACCCGGTGCTCTCGTCATTGCGCGCCCAGAGCCTGTCGTTGACAGTGTCGTACCACAGATAGACGGCATTCTTCGCGATGAGGGTGGTGTTGGCCAGGAGATAGCACCCGGCCAGGTTGCCCGCGCCGTCGGCGTCCGAGTAGACGCCGGTGATGGTGGTGGGGGTGTTGATCTGAATCGGTCCGGAGGCAGGAGTAACGCTGACGTTTGCGGGCGGCTGAGCGGGGACGGCCCCGACGATGTACGTCCCGAGCGTGTCCCATGCGGTCTTGCCCGATGCGGCCTCGCAGAAAACGTACGCATTGACGCTCCGGCCGGCCATGGGCGACTTGAGTTCCAGCCGCCAGTTCACGGCCAGCGTGGATCCCGACGACGAGACCGACGTTTGCGCGCAGAAGACTTTGCAGCGTGTGTTCTCGATCACGGCGCCTGAGCCGGGGGCTCCCTGGAGCCAGCCGGTGTTGTTCTCGTTTCTCAGTTTCAGCTGGTTTGCGCTGGCATCATAGTAGAGGTACACGCTGTTCAGGCCGGAGACGACCCCGTTCAGCAACAGGTACGAACTGCGTATGCCCGCGGCGCCAGCCGAATCGCTGTGCGTTACAGTGAGGGTGACGGTGCTCGCGACAGGCAGCGTTCCGCTTTCCGGAGACACGCTCTGGTTGACAGGGGCCGCGCCGAGAGGCGCGCAGGCGACAACGAGTACCAGAGCGGCGAAAACAAGGGCCGTTCCCGGCGACCGCCTGCCATGGGGCCGCCCGGTCCGGGAGAATTGCGAATACATGATGACTCCTTCGCTGGTGCAGAGTCCCTCCCTGAACATCCGGAGAGAGGGCTTATCTTACTCTAATCTTCGGCGATATACACGTCAACGCAAGAGGGCCAATCTGGCGGCGAAACAGGGATTTCGCGCCCCGATGGGCAAGATACAGACAATGCGTACCAACACCTTCTTCTTCGGGATATCCATCATCGCCGCGCTGGCGCCCACGCCGATTCTGGCGGCGGCAAGCCCAGCGGCCGTTTTCGCGCCATCCGCGTCAGACGGACTGGAACTGGTTTCCGTTCCGGACGGACGGTGGGAAAAGACCAGCATCGCCGGCCGTGAAGCGGTTGGCAATGTCGCGGGCGGCGAACCCGCGATCACGTATCTCTACTTCCGGCTCGAACCGGGCGCGCGCTCGAAGGCGGGAGGGGTGGTGTATGCCGTGGTTGACTACCTCGACAGCGGCATGGGAGTAGCCCGCACGCAGTACAACTCCAGCGCGTCCGCCTACTCCGACGGCCCGCGCATACTGATGCTCGGATCGGGCAAGTGGGAACGCGCGGTGCTGAAGTTCACCGATGCCAGACTCTCAGGCACGCAAAACGGCGGCGCGGATTTGCGCATAAACGGCCCGCCGGACCTGCGTCTCTCGCGACTGGAGATCTACTTCGAGGATCCTAAGATCAAGCTGCCCGACGACACGGAGCGCATTCGCATGCATCTCAAGACAAGCCCGAAACCTCGCGGAATGTTCTACACCTTCGGCAACGACGCCGACGCCGCCTCGGCGCAGCTCTATCACGCGCTCGGCGTCACGAGCATCGAGAGCTATGTGACCTGGGAGACCGTGGAGGGCAAGAAGGAGGGCGAGTGGGACTGGTCGAGGTGGGACGAGCAGGTACGGGTTCTGAAGGAGCACGACCTCAAGTGGGTGCCGTTCCTGATTCTGGGGCCGGCGTACTCGACTCCGGACTGGTTCCGCGAAAGCAGCGAGCACTACGGCTGCCGCTGCCTGGAGCACGGCACGCCCAGCAAGGTCGAATCGCTCTGGAACCCTAACCTCCCGAAGCGGATCGATCGCTTTGTTGCGGCGTTCGCCGAGCGATACGGCAGGAGCGGCGTGATCGAGTCGGTGCTGCTGGGAATCCAGGGCGACTTCGGCGAGGCGATCTACTCGGTATGGGGCGGCGGCTGGACGTTCGACATTCCCGGCGAGTATCACAACCACGCCGGGTTCTGGTGCGACGACCCGTACGCGCTGGCGAGCTTCCGGAAGTTCGTCGCCGCAAGATACAAGAATGCACAGAGTCTCAACAAAGCCTGGGGCTCTTCGTACGCAGCGGCCGCCGAGGCTGACTTCCCCGGCCGCGGGGACGACCTGAAGGAGTTCCGGGAGCGCGTGGGAACGGGCGACCCGTTAGCCCGCAGGCGCTGGCTCGATTTCGTGGACTGGTACCGCGAGTGCATGACCGACTGGTCGGACTGGTGGATGGCGGCAACCCGGAAGCATTTCCCGAAGACGCCCATCTACCTGTGCACGGGCGGCGACGCGATTCCGGAGCACGGGTCGAACTTCGCGGAGCAGTGCAGGGTGGCGGCGAAGCACGGGGCGGGTGTGCGAATTACGAACGAGGCGTCCGACTACGGGCTGAACTTCTCGATAACACGCTGGGTGGCATCGGCGGGCAAGCACTACGGGGCGTACTTCGGGTTCGAGCCAGCGGGCGCCGAGGACGAGAAGGGCATTGCGGCGCGCATCTACAACGCGACGGCTTCGGGCGCGAACCAGCTTCACGACTACAACCCGAACGTCGTATCGAGCGAGTCGAGGATTGCGGCGCAGCGCCGAAACCTGCCGTGGCTGTTTCATGTTGCGAACCCGGTGGTGCCGGTCGCGCTCTGGTATCCGAACGTGGCGCTGACGCTGAAATGGGGCGGCTATCTGCAGAAGGCGGCGGAGTTCCGGGACTTCATTGACTTCGACTACGTGGACGAGTCCATGCTCCGCACGGGCGCCCTCGACCGGAACCGGCTGCTGGTGGTGCTGCACGGCGATGTGATGGAGCCTTCGGACGCGCGGCTGATCGCCGCCTGGGTGAGGAAGGGCGGCCGGCTTCTGGTGACGGGCGTGCCGCGCTTCGAGAGCGTCGAGGGCACAGGCGAGCCCGAGGAGATTCTGTTCGGGGGTTCACCGAACGGGCGAACCATCGGCAAGGGAAAGGTGGCGCGGCTGGACGGTCTGCCCGCGCTCGCGGTGGAGTTGCAGGCGGCGATGGACGCGGAGGGACTGCCGCATCTCGACATCGCGAAGGACGGCGTGTTCTGGACTCAGATCGCGACCGCTTCCTGACGCTGGACATGAACGGCGAAGGAACGATCAGCGAGAAGCGGAGTGCCCGGTAGCCGGAATCAGGCCGGACGGGTCTTCCAGGAAAACGACTCCTTCACGAGCGCGTCGGCTTCCTCCGGCGAGCCGGCCCAGATCAGGATGTCCAGCCCCTCGGGACCCATTGTCCGCACGAGCGCCCTCGCTTCGTCCGGCGTTCCGCCGCGCACCATAACCGACTTTCCGGCCCGGCGGATTTCCCTGTACATCGGAATGTAGCCGTCCCACGCCGCCGAGGGCTGCCCCGCTCCAGGCGTCCACTGGATGGCGTTCAGATCCGGTATATCGAGGAGAAGCGGCAGATGCTGAAGCGCTCCCGGGCCGTCCAGATGATAGACGGAATACTCCAGCCGGGCGCACTGCTCGTCGAGATACGGCAGCGCGAACTCCTCGAACATCTCCGCCGAGATCATCGCGCTGAAGTCGCACTGCACCTTGGCCATCGGCCCGGGCGCCCACGTGTTGAACGCGGAGAAGCAGCAGCCTCCGTCCGCGTCGCGGATGATGTTGTAGAGCGGGTCGTGGAAATCGAAGTAGGTGTCGGTCAGCGAACCCTGAAAGCGGTGGACGTCGTCCGGAGCATCCACCAGCGCCAGCAGAAGCTCGTCGTTGCCGATAAGGCTCGATATCGTGTCCAACCCCTCGATCAGGTCGGGGAAACTGACCAGGGCTCTGCCCTTCAGCCGCTCGACGGCCGCTCGGGCGAACTCCTTCGAGAAGGCCCAGAATCGGTTGTTCTCGTCGGGCTCGGGCGGCTCGGCAGTGCGAATGTCCTGAATGCAGGGGTGATACCAGACGGTGTTGTCGTGAAACTCGGGCACCGCGCCGAGGTACAGCGACATCGTGCCCGGCCCGATGTGGGTATCGAGGAACGGGAAGGCGTCGCCGCCGTAGTGCGTGCGCGCCATCCCCTGCTCGAACGCCCGAATACGCCAGTCCGCGTCGAGCCAGCGCTGCTCGGGAGAAGCCGGAGGCGCGGCGGGCTTCGATTCTGCTTCCTTCGGCGCAATCACCTGCAGCAGCACGCGGTCGTCGGCCGAGCCGTTCCACCAGGCCTCAAACCGCCGTTTCGAAGCATCCCAGTCAGCCTTCACTGCCATCCGTATTCATACCCCGCTTCATACATTGCCACGACATTCTCCGCCGGTCCCACCGCCTGGATGTTGTGGCAGGGGGCAAGGATATACCCCCCACCCTCGCCGAGGATGCGGTAGTTGTCCCGCACTTCACTCCGCACCTCTTCGACCGTGCCGAACGGGAGGGTGTACTGATTGTCCACGCCGCCGTGAAACACGATCTGCGCCCCGAAGTCACGCTTCAGCCCCTCGCGCTCCATCCCCGCGCAGCGCCACTGAACAGGGTTCAAAACGTCTATGCCGAGCGCGATGAGATCGGGCAGGATGTCCCGCACCGCTCCGTCCGTGTGATGGAACACGAACGACCCGTGCTGATGCGTCAGGTCCATCATGCGCTTCATGCCCGGATGCAGGAACTCCCTGATCTGCGCGGGCGAGTACATCAGCCCGGTCTGCGCGCCGACATCCTCGGCGACGTAGGTGATCATCACCACGCCGGGAATGCTTTCGAAGACCCGGAGGGTCTCCTGATACGCGAGATCGAACAGGCGGCCGAGGCAGTAGTGGACGATCTCCGGGTTCTCGATGAGGTCCACAAACGCCTGCGCCTCGCCGCGAAGCAGCTTGTAGAGCAGAAACGGCTCGGACCCGCCGCCGCGCACAGGCCTGTCGCGCAGGGCCTGCACCGCCGCGGGCAGGTGCGAGTAGTCCCAGTCGTCGGGCGAAGGCCACCGGTAGCCGGCCTCGATCTCCTCCACGCTGCCGAAGCGCGCCAGCGGCGGGTCTCCGACGACTTCGCTGTAAACCCCGGAGCCATAGCTGACCTGCCGCCGCTCGAGGCCCCAGATATCCTGCCCCTCCGGCGGAGGCGGCCCCACGTACCGGCCGCCGACGCTCGCGGGATGGTCAACGTGCAGGCGCGCAAGCGCGGTCTCAAGATCGCAGCCCATGTGCTCGCACAGCTTCTGCGAGGCTTCGCCGGTGGCCCAGTAATCCATCGGGATGCGGTCCGGCTTCTCTCCGTTCAGAACCGCGAGCCATCGCTCGCGGCCTGTCATTGTTTCCTTCGACATACTGGCTGAGTTACGCGGGGCGGCCCGGTCATCCTGCGTGAGAACAGGCTGTGCGGCCGCGGCGCTACTTCTTGCCCGACTGCCTGGCTGCCGCGCGGCGCTGGGCGGGGGTGACGGGCGCATCCACGATTGAGCCTGCCGGCGCGAGCTTCTTCAGCCGCGTGATCTCGTCGCGCAGCAATGCCGCCTGCTCGAACTCGAGCGCGCGCGCCGCCAGCTTCATCTCCTGCTCGAGGTCGGCAATCGTCAGCATCAGTTCATCGAGAGGCGCTTTCTCCGGACGCAGCGCGCGGGCTTTGGAGAGCGCCTCTGTCTCGGGCTCGGACGGCCCGGCTGACGGCCCCATCCGGCGCGACTCGAGCACGTCCCGGATCGCCTTGGTGATCGTCGTTGGCGTGATGCCGTGCTCCTTGTTGTACGCCATCTGTATCTCACGGCGGCGGTTGGTCTCGCTGATCGCCCGCTTCATCGAGTCGGTCATCACGTCGGCATACAGAAGCACCTTGCCCTGCACGTTGCGCGCCGCGCGCCCAATGGTCTGGATCAGCGACGTCTCCGAGCGCAGGAAGCCCTCCTTGTCCGCGTCGAGTATCGCCACCAGCGCGACTTCGGGCAGGTCCAGCCCCTCGCGCAGCAGGTTGATGCCGACGATGATGTCATACACCCCCAGCCGCAGGTCGCGCAGAATCGCGATCCGGTCCAGCGTCTCCACCTCGCTGTGCAGATAGTGCACCTTGAAGCCGAGGTCCAGCAGGTACTCCGACAGGTCCTCTGCCATCTTCTTGGTCAGCGTGGTCACCAGCACCCGCTCGCCCCGGTCAATCCGCTCGCGTATGGCGCCGATGAGATCGTCAATCTGCCCCTTCGTGGGGCGGACTTCCACCTCCGGGTCAATCAGCCCCGTGGGCCGGATGAGCTGCTCGGCGATCTGCTTCGCGTGGCGCTTTTCGTAGGGCCCCGGAGTGGCGCTGACGAACACCGTCTGCCCCATCATCGTCTCGAACTCCTCGAACTTGAGCGGGCGGTTGTCCATGGCTGAGGGCAGCCGAAAGCCGTACTCCACCAGCGTCTCTTTCCGGGCGCGGTCGCCGTTGAACATCCCGTGAATCTGCGGAATCGTCTGGTGCGACTCGTCAATGAACATCAGGAAGTCGGGCGGAAAATACGAGAGCAGAGTTGCGGGCGGCGACCCGGCCGGGCGGCGGTCGAAGATGCGCGAGTAGTTCTCGATGCCGCTGCAGTAGCCCACTTCACGGATCATCTCCATGTCGAAACGCGTGCGCTGTTCAATCCGCTGGGCTTCGAGCAGGCGCCCGCGCTTCTGGAAATACTCGACGCGCGCGGTCATCTCGCTCTCGATCGCCTGAAGCAGCTCGTCCATGTCCTCGGCCGGGGTCACGTAGTGGGTCGCTGGGTACACGGTGACCCGGTCAAGGGCGGCCGTAACCTCACCGGTCACGGGGTCAATGACAGTGA
>JAGVUD010000175.1 GCA_019136435.1 Armatimonadota bacterium
TCGAGATCACCGATGACAACGCCGCGCGCGTCGGGGTTCTCATTGGCTCGGGCATCGGTGGAACCCTGACCTGGGAGCAGCAGAACGCCGTGCTGGTCGAGCGGGGGCCGAGCCGTGTGAGCCCGTTCTTCGTGCCCATGCTGATCGTGGATATGGCAAGCGGCCAGGTCTCCATCAAGACCGGCGCGCGCGGCCCCAACTCCACGGTCGTGACTGCGTGCGCTACCGGGAGCCATGCTATCGGTGACGCGGCGGAGATCATCAGGCGGGGCGCGGCCGACGCGATGATTGCCGGAGGGGCCGAGGCGGCTGTGCGGCCGCTGGCGATGGCTGGCTTCGGCAACATGAAGGCGCTGTCCACGCGCAACGACGATTACGAGCACGCCAGCAGGCCGTTCGACAAAGAGCGCGATGGCTTCGTTATCGGCGAAGGCGCGGGGGTTGTGGTGCTCGAGGCGCTGGAGCATGCCGAGGCGCGCGGCGCGCGCATCTACGGCGAGGTTGCAGGCTACGGAATGTCGGGCGATGCCTACCACATAACCCAGCCTGCCCCTGATGGACGGGGGATGATCGCTTGCATGCAGGCGGCCATCGCTGATGCGGGCGTCGAGCTTGACGCCGTGGACTACATCAACGCCCACGGGACCTCGACGGGCCCGAACGACAGGGCCGAGACCGCCTCCATCAAGACCGTGTTTGGCGAGGAGAGGGCGCGCCGCACGGCGGTAAGCTCCACCAAGTCAATGACGGGCCATCTGCTCGGCGCGGCGGGCGCGGTTGAGGCCATTGCGACCCTTCTGGCAGTTCAGCGTGGGGTCGTGCCTCCCACCATCAACTACGCAGTTCCGGACCCGGACTGCGATCTGGACTATGTGCCCAACACAGCGCGGGAGATGGGCGTGAACGTCGCGATGTCGAACTCGTTCGGATTCGGCGGCCACAACGCCTGCCTCGTCTTCAGAAAGGTCTAGCGGCGCAAGGCAATCTGCGGAGAGACACAAACATGAGCTTCCTATCTGAACGCGGCCTGAGGGCCGCTCCTTCGCCAACGCTTGCCATCACTGCCAAAGCAAACGCGCTGAAGGCTCAGGGCGTCAACGTGATGAGCTTCGCCGCCGGTGAGCCGGATTTCGACACGCCGGAGCACATCAAGAAGGCGGCGAAGGATGCGCTGGATGCGGGCCTCACGAAGTACACGCCGTCCACGGGCACGCCGGAGCTGAAGAAGGCTATCGTCGAGAAGTTCGAGCGCGACAACGGGCTCAGCTACGACGTGAAGCAGATTGCCGTCTCGTGCGGGGCGAAGCACTCCATCTACAACGCGATGCAGGCGGTGCTGAACCCGGGCGACGAGGTGATCATCCCGGCGCCGTACTGGGTCTCATACCCTGAGCAGGCGCTGCTCGCCGAGGGAAAGCCGGTCATCGTTGCGACAGACGAGTCAACCGGCTTTCGTATGAGCGCCGCGCAGTTCCGGGACGCCTGCACTCCGCGCACGAAGATGCTCGTTCTGAACAGCCCGTCCAACCCGACGGGCGGAGTGTACGAGCGAGCCGATCTGGAAGCCATTGCTGCCGTTGCCGTGGAGCGAAACGTCCTCGTCCTGTCGGATGAGATTTACGAGAAGATCATCTATGGGACGCAGCACGTCAGCATCGCCAGCCTGGGCGATGAGATCAAGGCGCTCACCATCACTGTAAACGGGTTCTCGAAGGCGTACTCAATGACGGGCTGGCGGCTTGGATACCTGGCCGCCGATGCCGCCATTGTTGCTGCTATCGGGAAGATTCAGGACCAGAGCACGTCCAACCCTGTCAGCTTCGCCCAGAAGGGCGCGGTGCAGGCGCTCACGGGGCCGCAGGATGACGTCGAGAAGATGCGGCTGGAGTTCGAGCGCCGCCGCAATCGCATTGTCGAGATGCTCAGTGCTATACCCGGGTTCGAGTGCCTCACCCCAGGGGGCGCGTTCTATGTGTTTCCCCGCGTCTCGGGCCTCATCAGGGGCTCTGGAGGGCGCTTCAAGGACTCCGACTCTTTTGCCGAATTCCTGCTCGACGAAGCGAAGGTCGCCGTGATCCCCGGCTCGGGGTTCGGGGCGCCGGAGAACATTCGCCTCAGCTATGCCACGTCCATGGCGAACATCGAAGAGGGTGTCTCGCGCATTCACGAAGCGGTGAGTTCGCTCGGCGGGTAGAGGGTGGGGGGAAGGTTGACTTTACACGGCTGATTTCGACCAGCTTGCCAGTTTGCAGGAACGCCTCGGAGTGCGGCTCAGCAATCCGGAGTTGCTTGTTCTGGCTCTTACGCACCGCTCGTATCTCGGCGAAACAACGGTGCACGAGAGCAACGAGCGGCTGGAGTTTCTGGGGGACTCGGTCATCGGACTCGTCGTCGCGGAGCATCTGTTCACAGCCCGGGAGGACTGGACCGAAGGCGACCTGTCGCGCGCGAAGGCCGTGGCGGTCAGCCAGCCGACCCTGGCCGATGCCGCGCGCGGGCTGGAGCTTCAGGACGTCATGCGTCTCTCGACGGGAGAGCGGCAGTCCGGCGGGTTCAACCGCTCGTCCATCCTGTCCGATATGTTCGAAGCGCTGGTCGGCGTCATACACGTGGATCAGGGCTTTCAGGAAGCGCGCAGTTTCGTGCTGAGAACGCTGGCGGGCGTTCTGGACTCCCTCACTTCGGGGGAGCACGCCCAGGACCACAAGTCGCTTCTGCAGCAACTTGTGCAGAGCCGCAGCCGCACGACACCGCACTACACCGTGCTCGAAGAGACCGGCGCTGACCACGACAAGACGTTCACCATCCAGGTTCTGGTGGAAGGACGCGTACTGGGGCGGGGCGTCGGAAAGAGCAAGAAACAGGCCGAGCAGATGGCGGCGCACGAAGCGCTGCACGCGCTCGGTTCCAGCTTTGCCGGGCCTGAGACCGGCCCCGAGGAGCCTGATGATGATCCTTCCGTCTGACGTTCTTGTCGGTGTCTTTGGAGGCACTGGCCTGTACTCACTCCTCGAGACCCACGCCGAGTACGAAGTCGAGACGCCGTTCGGCGCCCCGAGCGGCAGGGTGGCTGTGGGTGAGATCTCCGGGCGCAAGGTGGCGTTTCTGCCCCGCCACGGGACGGAACACAGCATTCCGCCCCATCGCATACCCTATCTCGCAAACGTTTTTGCTTTCCGGGAGCTTGGTGTGCGCAGGATCATCGCGCCAACGGCGTGCGGCAGCCTGCGGCCGAATATTCACCCGGGCAGCTTCGTTGTGTCCGATCAGTTCGTGGACCGCACCCGGGGGCGTCGCGACACGTTCTACGATGGCCCGGAGGTGACGCACATTAGCGGAGGCGAGCCGTACTGCCCTCAGCTTCGCGAGCTTGCATCCGATTCCATCGCGGCCCTCGGCCTCCCCGTGCACAGGGAAGGCACCTGCGTGGTTGTTCAGGGCCCGCGCTTCAGCACGCGCGCCGAGAGCGAGTACTTCACGAAGTGCGGCTGGCACACGGTCAATATGACGCAGTATCCCGAGGTGGTCCTCGCGCGCGAACTCGAGATGTGCTACGTCAACATCGCGCTTGTGACCGACTACGACGCGGGCGTCATCGGCGAGCCTGGAACGGCGCCTGTCAGCGCCGAAGAGGTTGTGGCGGGTCTGAAGAAAGGCAACGAGAACGTGCGGCGGATCATCGAGCGGATGGTTTCGGCCATGCCGGAAGGTTTCACCTGCTCGTGCGGCGCCACACTATCGGTGAGCC
>JAGVUD010000346.1 GCA_019136435.1 Armatimonadota bacterium
CGGTCCGAATGCGTCGAAGCTCCGGTCGAGTGTGTCATCGTGAAACAGCAGGAGGACTCCGTCTGCCGTGCAGCGCAGGTCTATCTCGCACCCGTCCGCGCCGAGGTCCATTGCCGACGCGCAGGCTTCGAGCGTGTTCTCTGCCGCGAAGGCCGAGGCCCCGCGATGCACGATAACAGCAGGGCCTGCGCGGCGCGCGGCAAGTCTCTGGCGCCAGCCGTCACCCTCAGCGAGACCTGGTGCTCCGGGGCCGGCGAACGCGCTGCTGAGCGCCGTGAGAAGGATCAGACCGGCCGGGATGGCCTGCGCCGCGATGTCACAGCACAACGCGCCGCGCGACGAGCGTAGAGCCCATGCCCCTGTTGTGTCCCACGGCCGAGATCACCGCTCCGGGCGCAATCGTGTCCGCCGCGACAACCGCTCCGCCCGATTTGATCACGGTCTTGCTGTTCAGTATGACCACCTTGCCGCGCGGCGGACTAAGAGCGATGGAGCCCTTGCCGGGAAGCTGAATGCCGGTGACCTCGACTGTGAACTGCCCGGTTCCGGGCGTGACCGACTTGACGGCGCCGCTCACCACGATCTCCCCCGCCTCCGGAACAAGCTGCGAAGCAGCGCCGGCGGGCGGGCTTACAGGAGTTGGCGCGGGCGCCGGAACGGCATCGGGGGCAGGCGCCGGTGCGGGAACAACTGGGGCGCCCGGCACTGGCGCAGGCGCATTGTAGGCGTCCGTTGGTGCGGGCGCGAAGAGCATAGGCTTCAGCACGAACCAGAAGAGCGCCGCAAGCGCAACGACGAGAAGAGCAACTGCCGCGGGAAGCGGAATCTGCTTCTTTGCCGGCGGGGCCGGGGGTCCGGGCTCGGTATCCATAGCCATTGTGTTTGTCCTCTTTTCGCTGAAGGCGGACGCGTCAGGCGTACTTCTCGCGCACGACCGCGCTCGCCCAGTCCATCAGAATGACGGCTGCGGCGATCAGCCAGATCGCCGTCCCTGCTTCTTTCCATTGAAGAGTGTTGATGTACTGATACAGGGTGTATCCGATTCCGCCGCCGCCCACAAGGCCGATGACGGTCGCCATTCTCACGTTGATGTCCCACCGGTACATCGTGAAGGCGATAAACTGCGGCGTCACCTGTGGCAGAACCCCGTAGAGCACCTTCTGAATCCAGTTCGCGCCGGTGGCGGTGATAGCCTCCACCGGGCCCGCGTCAATGTCTTCTATCGCCTCGGAATACAGCTTGCCCTGCGCCCCGATTCCGTGAATCGCAAGCGCGAGCACCCCCGCGAACGGGCCGATCCCCACCGCCACCGTCAGCATCACCGCGATGATGATGACCTCGATCGAGCGCAGCAGGTTCATGATGGACCGTGAGATGGCGTAGATTGCCCTGGTCAGCCAGTTGCCGCTCATCAGGTTGCGCGCGCCGAGAACCGACAGCACGAACGTGATGGGGATGGGCAGCAGGGTGCCGATGAGCGACATGTAGATCGTGTCCACAATCAGCTTCAGGCTGAGCAGCAATACGCTGCTGCCAACATCCGGCGTGACCAGCCCCTGGGCGATGTGCTTCATGTCCGGCAACCCCTCAACGAGGTCGTAGAGGTTGATCTCGGTTATGCGCCAACCCGCGCCGAAGTTCAGCGCCGAAATGACGAGCGCCGGCCAGACGATGGACGGCCTCTTTCCCAGGCCCACTTTGCAGGCGTCCCAGATGTTCAGCGCCCACAGGAGCACCATCCACGGCACCGAGTACAGAAACGCCTGCGCCGCCGCCATGCTCTTGAACGCATACCAGGGCAAAAACGCATGCGCGCGCTCGGTGGCCGAGAACACGGCGATTTGCACAACGAAGAAGATCATCCACCCGATGCCGCGCGGCAGGGCGCCCGCGTATATCTGGCCCACCCCCGGGACGATCGAGAGAACCGCGGCCGTTCGGGCCTTTGTGAGGCTAGCTGCTTTGCCGTTCAACGTATCTCCAGCTCCTCCGCGTCCTGCCCGTAAATCTCCTTGAACCGGGCCTCGTCAATCTCCGACGGCAGCCCGTCGAACACAAGCTCGCCGCCCTTGAGGGCGATCACCCGGGTGGCATAGCGCCGGGCGAGCGAGAGCACGTGGAGATTGCACAGCACCGTAATGCCGTCGTCGCGGTTCACCGCCTCCAGATGCTTCAGCACCGAGTGCGAGGTTGCCGGGTCGAGACTCGCGACTGGCTCGTCCGCGAGAATCAGCTTGGGCCGCTGCATCAGGGCGCGCGCGATGGCGACCCGCTGCTGCTGCCCGCCGGAGAGTTCGCCGGCTTTCTGGTGGGCCTTCGAGGCGATGCCGACGCGCTCCAGGTTCGCCATTGCGTCCTCGTAGTCCCCGGGCCGGAAGCGGTTGGCGAATGCCCATGCCGTCGGAACGAAGCCAAGGCGCCCCGAGAGGACGTTGGTGAGCACGGTCGCGCGTTTGACCAGGTTGAACTGCTGGAAGATCATGCCGATCTCGCGGCGAATCTCACGCAGTTCGTCACTCGCGGCGACGGTGACATCCCTGCCGTCAACCATCACCGTGCCCCGTGTCGGCTCCACCAGCCTGTTGATGCAGCGCAGAAGCGTGCTCTTGCCCGCTCCCGAGAGGCCAAGGACCGAGATGAACTCCCCCGCCTTGACCGTCAGGGTCACATTGTTAAGCGCGCGCGTGCCGTCGGGGAACGTCTTCGAGAGTTCGCGCACCTCGACCATCGGGCAGCCCGCCTCGAACGTGGCGATGGTGTCGGCCATCAGGGTTTCTTTGCCGGAGCCTTGCGCTTCGGCCCTTCGCCGCGGACGGCCTTCTCGAGTTCTATACCCGATCCTTCGACTGCCTTGCGCACGCTGTCGTAGACTTCGTCTGTCGTCGGCTGCAGCCCGTAGATGTCCGCAACCTCGAGAAGCATCTTCTTGCCCTCGGGACTGGCCGAAATGTCGAGCAGTGCGCTCTTGAGCTTCTCGCGCACGTCAGCGGGAAGGTCTTTGCGCACGCTGACGTTGTCGTTGGGAATCTTGTCGGTCTTCGCGAGGATGACAGTCTTGTCCTTGACGTCCGGAATGGTGTTCTTCACGCGGTCGCGGGCATCCTGGAAATAACCGCCGTAGCAGCTGCACGCGTCCACCTGCTTGTTGTAGAGCGCGATAATCGCCTTGTCGTGACCGCCCGAGAATATGGACTGCAGGTCCTTGTCGGGATCTACTCCGTGGTTCTTGAGCAGCGTTTTCGGATACAGCGTCCCGGAAGTCGAAAGGGGGTCCCCGAACGCGAAACGCTTGCCCTTCAGGTCCTCGAGCCTCTTGATCCCGCTGTCCTTTCGCACGAGCACAATCCCGAAATAGTTCGTCTGCTTGTCCCGCTCGGTGATCAGAAGCGGCTCGGCGCCCACTTTGTCGTGCGCCAGGACATACGAGAGCGGCGCGAACCAGGCCACGTCCACGCGGCCGCCGCCCATGGCTTCGATCACGGCGGCGTAGCTCACGGGCACCGAAACCTTGATCTTGTATCCCGTGCGCTTCTCGATCTCTCCGGAGAGGACATCGGCGCTGGCTGTGATGTGGCCGGTCTCGAGCGAGGGCACAAACGCCATGTTTATGGGGTTGCCTTCGGAACCGAGAGGCCCCTTCTGCGGAGCGGAACAGCCCGCGGCAGCAACGACAAGGGCGGCACAAATGATAGCGAGGTTTCTCATGTTTTCAGTGGGCCCTCCACTCCCCGCGCGGTGGCGATTTCC
>JAGVUD010000052.1 GCA_019136435.1 Armatimonadota bacterium
CTGTGATGGCGATTCAGGCGGGCGTGGACATGCTTTCGCTGTCCCCGGATCTGGACACCGCGATGGCCGCCGTGAAGGCAGCGGTTATCAGTGGCGCCATTCCGCAGGCAAGGCTCGATCAGGCGGTCATGCGCATCCTTCGCCTCAAGCGCCAGTACGGGCTGTTCGAGAACCCGTTCGTCGACACGTCGGCCGCCGCCGGCATCGTCGGCTGCCAGGAGCACTGGAACGCCGAGGTGGCCGTGGCGCGCGGTGCGATGACTCTTGTTCAGAACACTGGCGGCGTTCTGCCCCTGAACCTCAACGAGAGCGACAGGGTGCTGCTCGTCACCGTTCAGTCGTCCGCAGAGACAACCACCGACGCCGCCGCGCGATTCGCCTCGTTCATCACGGCCCAGCATGCGAACACCGAGTCGCTGGCTATCTCCGAAAACCCCACGCGGACCGCGCGCAATACCGTCAAGAACGCAGCCACTTCAGCGGATGTCGTCATCATCGCCACAGCCCACGCCGAGGCCTACTCGGGCCAGGTCACGCTGATCAACGACCTCCTGGCGATGCCGAAACCCGTCATCGCCGTGGGACTGCGCGAGCCCTACGAGTTCGCCGCGATCCCGGGAGTTACCGCATACCTGGCCGCGTACAACTACCGGAACTGCGGCTTCGCGGCGGCCGCCGATGTCATCTTCGGAGTCGTGAACCCGTCCGGGCTGCTGCCCGTCACAATCCCGGGGCTGTACGCGTTCGGCCACGGTCTGAGCTACTGACCATGTCATCCTGAGCGGAGGCCCGTTCCGACGGGGCGGAGTCGAAGGATCTCTCTCCCGTGGTCACGGCCGCCTACTTCGGCATAGTCCAGACCATGTCCGCGCCGCCGGACTGCCCTGTCTTCTTGTCGGCCTGCTTTCCGCCGTTGTCCTTCAGGTCGTCACCGATGCTGTAGAGCACGTAGCCGTCGTCCTGCCTGCGGTAAACAAACGGCTTGCCCGAGAACGGGTCATCGCCGAACCGGCATCCGAAGCCCCGCGCACCCGCAAGCGTGTCCGGGTACGATTCGTTTGCCGCCCGGCAGCGCTCGAGCGCCAGCATGGCTTTGACGGCTTCCACCGTGGCTTCACAGCGGCCGGCGGTTGCGCGCGCATGGGCGAACACCGGCACCGTCATCTTCGCCAGCACAGCCCACCGCGGAAGCTGATCGGATATGTCGCCGTCCTTGCCGCTCTTGCGGAACTCCCGGTAAGGCCTACGCATCTGCTCTGACTGCAGGGCAAGAGCATCGAGCGACACGGACTCGTTTGCATAGAGCATTGCGCGCAAAGGCAGCGTCTCGAGTTTCCAGAGCAGTCCTCGCCTGCCGCCCGGCAAAGGGTTTCCCTGATTATCAGTGTCCCCCCGCATCATGTTCTGGTAGGTCATGTGCGAGACAGCCCGCTCGTAGAGCATCGCCCGGGGCAGCAGTTCGTCGAGCCCGGCCGCATCGAGCGCGCCGCACAGCCGCCCCGTCTGATCGTCCGGGAACTCGCCGATCTGCAGGCAGGCCCGAATGCCGGCGCACGAGAGGTTGACGCAGGAAATGCGCACGAGAGCTCCGATGATCGCGCCGCGTGGAGATGCTGTCTGGGATACCCGCAAGGCCGCCACCAGGTCATCCGCCGCGCCCGATGGGTCGCCGTCGCGAGCCCTGATTATCGCCCGCGCACTAAGCGTGCGAACGGCGCGCCTTATGTGCCGAAAGACCTCAAGAGATGTGTTGCTTTCACTCAGGATGCCAAAGCCCACGGACACCCCACCTGCCGCAGCCGCCGCGCTCAGCTCGTCAATCGCCGGGCCCAGCTTCCCGATGGCGGATCGTGCGGCGGCCCAGTCCTCCGGCGCCGGCTTCTCGCTGGTGTAGGCGGCGACTTTGGCGAGCGCGTCTTCTTCGGCGTCGGAGACCTTGACAGCCGTGAACTGCTTTATGGCCGATTCGAACGCCGCCGCCCCGGGCCCTCTCGCGCCGCCCGCAATGTCCGCCACGGAGATAGGTTCACCCCTGGCGGCGATGGCGCGCGTCTTGCTTTCCACCTGCCTGCCGAACCAGAGCGTCAGCGCGCCCGCCGCCGCGTAGAACACGACCAGCAATACCACCGCTGCCCTGAACAGCCACCACGCAATCTTCTTTGCCTTGTTCACAGCAGGCCTCCCCGATAGTAACTCTCGCGTTCCTGCCGTATCTGAGCCACGGCGTACGCCACGGTTACCCCGGGCGGGGCGTTCTTGAGGACGAGCCTCTCCATGCGGGCCTCTCGCGCCGAGTCCATGCCCACCGCCGCGGCGATCCACAGCAGCCCCGCGGCCACGGCCGCCGCCCACCTCAACCGTCCCGCGGCCGGCCTGCGCTCCGGCTGCGCCCTCGCCCTGCGGGCCGCGCGAAGCACGTCTTCCCGAAGTCCTTCGGGCACTCCGGCCGGAAACGCCCGGCGGAGCCTTTCTTCGATCTGCCTGTCATCCATTCCGCTCGTCCTCCAGTTGCAGGCGAAGCCTTGCGATTGCGTAACGGTAGCGGCTGGCCGCCGTGTTCGCGGATACCCCGAGCGCCGCGCCGATCTCCTCGAACGTCATCTGCTGCAGCACCTTGAGAGCCAGCACCTCGCGCTGCTTGAGGGGGAGGCCCCGCACTGCGTCCCGCAGTCCGCCGAAGCTGTCTTCGCCCGGCGGCTCCGCCCGCAGGCCGTCTTCCAGCGGCACGGTTCTGTCCCGCCTGCGCCGCCGCAGGGCGCTGATTGCCGCGTTGCGCGCTGCGCGAAACAGATACCGCGCCAGGGCCTGCCCCGCGCAGGGGATGCGTCCTGCTCTTGCCAGTCGCACGAAGACCTCCTGCACGGCGTCCTCGGCGTCCTCGCGGGAGCCGGTCACCCCCAGCGCGTAGCGGTACAGGGCTGAACCATGGAGGTCGAATGCAGACTCCAGATCGTCCGCGCCGTCCGCTCGCGCCGCCCTGTTGATTCCCGCCGCCGGGTTTTGCTGCAATGTCTGGCTCACACCTTCCTTGACGCTGCAATGCACAGTTCTTGTCTACTTCGCCAGGAAGAATCCCGCCTCCTTATGTCGAAGATTCCCGGTGTGATGAACCGCGATTTCCACTGGGCGCCCAAAGTCAGCCAGTCCCTCATCCGCAGGCTCTACGTCAGCGAGGCGCGGGGCATTCTGGATGAGGAACTGATAGACGAAGCAGGCTATGCGCTCGCCGCCCGCTGCGACAGCATCCTGAAGGTGACGCGGGCCGTGCGGGGAGTGCTCGACTGCCCGTCGTGCGGGCGGGAGGTGAGGCACGCGGCAAGGGCGGGCGCCACGATTGCGTGTGCGTGCGGCTGGAGCATTGAGTGGCGCGCGTTTCAGAAGACGTATCGTGGCCGGCAGTTGTTCGGGGGCGCGGCGGTGAACGCTTTCGAGGACTTCCACCGCGCCTTTCCCGCTGCCCGAACCGCCCGCGAGCGCATCCTGCTCATTGACCGCCTCATCCACGAGTTCCACTGGAACCTGACGCGCCGTTCGCCCGAGCCGGAAGCGACGCGTCCCGCCGCCGCGAACCTCATCGAGGGCAAGTCCCAGGCCGACGTCATCGCGTTCCTCGACGAACTGTCATTCCGAACTCCGTGTGAGGAATCTCACCCTCCGCAACTCTCCCCGTGTCTCGACAGCACTGGCACTGAGCGGCAGCCGAGATTCCTCGTCGCGGACTCCTCGGAATGACCTGGT
>JAGVUD010000211.1 GCA_019136435.1 Armatimonadota bacterium
GTAGGAGGTCGTGAAGCTGTTCGGGCCGTCCGGAGGCGACCACATCCGCACATGCTCGTCCGACTGGCAGCCCGTGTAGAGGTTGCCGGCTGCGTCAAACTCGCAGTCGCGGACGGTGTTGCCCGTGTCGCTCACGGCGAATGCAGCCAGCACCGCGCCATTGTCCGTATCGAACACGACAGCGCGTCCACCGTTGACTGGGCCCGGGCAGCCAACGTCGGGGGTGGCGCTTGAATTGCCGTCGCGAATTGCGACGCCTCTCTTGCGGCCTTCATCAACCGCGATAGAGTCCGTGCGGCACCAGCACGGGAAGGCCGGGTCAATCGCCTGTATTGCCGCGGTAAGCTCCGTGGTCTGCCATGCCCAGACAGTGCCGAGAAGGTTGCCTTCGGCGTCCAGGTCGGCCCTGAACATGGCCTGATTACCAAGCGCGTTGTTATAGCGGCGGTTGCAGATGTAGGCGTCGCCGCTGACCTGCCCGATGTACATTCCGAACGAAGTGTAGAAGTTGGTGCTGGTGCCCCCGCCGGTCTGCGCCGGCGGGATCACGAATCCACCGTTCAGCAGTTCCGTCGGCTGGCCAACAAAGTTCTCCTGCACGGTTCCGATGTCCCAGCGCAGGAACTGCGGCCCGGTGATGGAGTGCACGGGCTCCGGGTCCTTGTCCTCATCGAGGCCGAACAGCTTGCGCTTGTCGCCTACGCCCTTGATTGTGATCTCGAGCTGATTGCCATGGTTGAAGGCTTCAACCGCGGCGTTCGGACCGGTGGTCTCTTTGTTCAGCAGACGCTTAACCGACGTCCCGTCGGCGTTGAACACCCAGACTTCCTCCCAGCCGTCAAGGTAGTCCGCCATGACAATCTCATTCCAGTTGTCATGGTTGATGGACAGCTTCCACGGGCTGTAGTTGTAGGTGTCCGGGGTGGCGGCTGTTGCGGTGATGAGGCTGCTGTTGGCCGCCGCCTTGGCGGTATCGACGGTGCCGCCCCGGAACGTCATGTCACTCATGAGCAGGAACAGCCCGTCGCCCATGGCTGTCGCGCCCGGGTTGGTGGACGGGCTTGCGTCCTCAGCGCTGGAGATGTAGATCTGTCCGAAGAACGGGCTCGTCTGGTCCTTGTTGATGGCGATTCCCTGCGGCGCGTAATACTGCGCGCTGCCGATCTCGCCGCCGGCGTCGAGCGGAGTAATGTTCGTCCATGAGCTGGCGCCCACGGCGTCTTCAGCCTTGACCCGGAACTTGTATCCGCCGGACTTGGGAGCAAGTCCGCCGCCATCCTTGGTGCCGTCCCACACAACTGTGTTCAGACCCCAGGTTGTCGTTCCTGCGATGGTCTTCACCACTGTCGCCGGGTCGGCAACGCGGTAGATCTCGATGGTAACCGATGTCGCAGGCTGATTGAGCCTGTAGGTGATAGCCAGGTTGCCCTGGGTGCCGAAATCCCATTCGTTTCCGGCAGCGCCCAGGTGCGCGGCATACACGTTGGCATAAGACGGCGCGGCCGCCATGCCAAGCGCGAGAGCGCACACCAACAGCGCCAGCGATCGAGCAAAGAGTGCAGAGGGTTTGCGAGTCATGATCCCTCTCTTCCTTTCCTTCCCATTAACAGACGACTGACATAAAGCCCTCGTGCAAGCACCCTCCGCAAACGGCGCCTGCGGGGCTTTCGACGACATTCGAGCCCACGCGATTCGGCCACAGTCAGCGTCCCGGCAGAGTTCCTGAGACCTCCACGGGCGCGCGGACCCTGCCTAATGTGTACATCTTCAGCCGCGCCAAAGTCAATCCATGCAGGCCTCGTGCAGGCAAAATCAACGCAAAAAACCTTCTCCGTGCCGCACTCTGCCGTGCTCTACAGTATCAGGAGCCCAGGAAAAGAGGGCCCGGAGCGTTTCCGCTCCGGGCCTCGAATCGAACAGGTCAGCTCTCTGATGAACGCCTACTCGACAGCGATATCCGCGTCGTCGCGGGGCTGAATGACAGGAATGACCTTGTCCCCAGCCTGAAGCGCCCGCACCACACCCGTGATCTTCGCATACTGATCGGGCATGGGCACGATGCCGATTGTGGACGTCGTCAGGTCTATCTTGATGCCCTTTGCGGTGGTTGTCGCGTCGTTGGCCACAACAGAGCCATCGTCCAGATAGACATAGCTGTAGAAGTCCGTCTCGGTCACCCTCCCGGCCACTGTAGCCAGCAGGCCGTCATCCGGAAGCCCGGCGCCGCCGGCAACCTTGTCGCCGCCAGCATCGCTCGAGCGCGTCTGAAGCGGTACCGCCGTGAACGCGGCGCCGCTGGTGATGTTTGCCAGCTCGGCATTCACGACGCGCTCCGCGCCAGCCGTTGCCACCGTGCCCCTCAGACTGACCAGCGTGTTAACGGCCACGGACGGCGTGCCGCCCGAAACCAGAATGCGCGCGCCCGCGGCGCGGTCCTTGTCCTGCACGAAGAAGTCGTTGCCGATGATCTTCGTCACAACGACATCGGCCAGCCAGACCAGCGTGCCGTCCAAACGGGTCTTGGCTTTGCCGACCGACTCCGGCGCCTGATACAGCACCGTGTTATCCGCGCTCGTGGAGGGCTGGTTCGGGTTGCCGGAGCCGTCAACCGCCGCGTCCGGAGCGACCGACGCCGTCACCGTGCCGTTGCCGGACATGCCGGTGACCGCAATGTTGTAAACGCTCGGGCCGCCGGTAACTGTCGCGGTTGTCGGTTCGCCTGTGCCGCCGAGGTTCACATCCGACGAAGTGAACCCGGTAACGGGCGCGCTGAACGTGGCGGTGAAGTTAATGGGGCTGGCGCCCGTCGGGTCAGCCTGCGCGGCGGCCTGCTCCACCGTAACCTTCAGCGAACTGGTAGCGACATTGCCGTAGTAGGTCGTCGTGAAGCTGTTCGGACCGTCCGGAGGCGACCACATCCGCACGTGTTCATCAGCCTGGTTGGTCGTGTACAGGTTCCCGGCCGCATCGAAATCCAGGTCGCGCGCCGAGTTGCCCGTGTCGCTGATCGGAAACGCCGCAAGCACCGTCCCGTCATTCGTGTTAAAGACGACAGCGCGGGCGCCCGGCACAGTCCCGGGGCATCCGGTATCCGTATACGTTGCACCCAGCCGCAGCGCCGCGCCCCTCTGGCGGGCTTCATCCACTGCAATGGCCGTGCTCTGCGTCCAGCAGGGGAACGTAGGGTCAACCGCCTGAATGGCCGTGGTCAACTGCGGATTCTGCCACGCCCAGACGGTCCCCGCGACATTGCCCTCAGCGTCGAGGTCCGCCCTGAACATGGCCTGGTTCCCAAGCGAGTTGTTGTAGCGAAGGTTGCAGATGTACGCGTCGCCGCTCACCTGGCCAATGCTGAGCCCTCGGGCAGAGTAGAAGCTGGTTCTCGTTCCCGCCCCTGTCTGGGCTACGGGAATGACGTAGCCTCCGTTCAGCAACTCGACAGGCTGGCTGGTGAAGTTCTCCTGTGTCTGGCCGATATCCCAGCGGAGAAAGTCGGGGCCCGTGATGGAATGGGCCACGCCGGCGTCTTTGTCCGCATCCAGCCCGAACAGCCTTCGCGACTCGCCGATGCCCTTGATGGCAGCTTCCGTCTGGTTGCCGTGGTTGAAGGCGTCGCCTGTGGTCGGTCCCGTCGTATCGCTGTTCAGCAGCCGCTTGACCGACGTGCCGTCGCCGTTGAACACCCACAC
>JAGVUD010000225.1 GCA_019136435.1 Armatimonadota bacterium
TATCGTCATTCCCGATATCACGTGGCTCACTTCGAATGCGGACAAAGTCCGCGGCATCTGCCTGACCCACGGGCACGAGGACCACATCGGCGGCCTTCCGTACGTGCTTCGCGAACTCGATGTTCCGGTCTACGGCACACGCCTCACACTCGGCCTTGTGCGCCCCAAGCTGGCGGAGCACAAGCTGAGCGACGCCGGACTTCACGAGGTGGCGGCTGGCGACCGTGTCCCGCTCGGCTGCATCGAGGTCGAGTTTATCCGCGTGTCGCACAGCATCCCGGATGCCTGCTCGCTCGCCATACGCACTCCCGCCGGAACCATCGTCATGACGAGCGACTTCAAGTTTGACCCCATGCCGGTGGATCACCGCTACACCGACATCGCGCGCTTCGCCGAAATCGGCGACGAAGGCGTGCTTGCGCTGATGAGCGATTGTACCAACATCGAGAAGGAGGGGCACTCTCAGAGCGAAAGCGTGCTGTCGCGCGTATTCGAGCGCGTCTTCTCCGAAGCCCCGGGCCGCATCATCTGCACCAGCTTCGCGTCTAACATCCACCGCATTCAGCAGATCGCCGACCTCGCCGTCAAGTATGACCGCCAGATGTCGGTCGTCGGCCGCAGCATGGCGCAGAACGTGCGCACGGCGCGCGAACTGGGGTATCTCAAGATCCCCGACTGGGCTTTGCTGGAAGTGGAGAAGATTCCGGACCGGGACCCCGAAAAGGTCGTAATCATGACCACCGGGAGCCAGGGGGAACCGCTCTCCGTGCTGACGCGCATCTCGAACGACGACCACCGCAGAATCAAGATTCAGCCCGGAGACACGGTCGTGATCTCCGCCAAACCGGTGCCGGGCAACGAGAGCCTGGTTCACCGCGTCATCAACAATCTGTTCCGGCGCGGCGCCAGAGTCATCTACGACGATATCGAGCCCGTGCACGTGTCGGGGCACGCGAACAAAGAAGACCTCCGGATGATGCTGAACCTCGTCCGCCCGAAGTTCGTCGTTCCCGTCCACGGAGAAGCGCGCCACCTGCACCTCTACAGCGAGATGGCGCTCGAGACGGGCTACCTTTCGTCCGACGTCATCCTGCTCGATGTCGGGGACAAACTCGAACTGACCGCCGACAGCGCGGCCGTCGTCGGGGGTGTCGAGCAGTCCGGAATGGTGATGGTGGACGGGCTGGGGGTGGGAGATGTGGGCGATGCCGCCCTGCGCGACCGCGGGCATCTTGCTTCAGACGGGGTGCTGGTCGTGGTATCCACGGTGGATCAGGTGACCGGCGACCTGCTCGACGGGCCCTCCATCATGTCGCGCGGGTTCATGGACGAGGAGGAGGAGTTCCTCTCCGAGGCCGCGGACGCCATCCGCGACCATCTGCGCGACATCCCGAAAGACGCTGTCAAGGACATCGCCACGGCGAGGCTCGAAATCCGCAATGCGCTTGCGCGCTTCGTCAACGCCCGCACCCGCCGCCGCCCCGTCATCATCCCCGTCGTAACGGAGATCTGACCTCCCGGGAGTCCTGCCTCAGCGCTCTTCGCGCCGAACCCACGGGCGCTCGGCGGGGCCCACGTACACCTGCCGCGGGCGATTGATCCGCGTGTCCGGGTCGGCCTTCATCTCGCGGTAATGCGCGATCCAGCCCGGTATCCGGCCGAGCGCGAACATAACCGTGAACATGTTCGTGGGAATCCCCATCGCCTTGTAGATGATCCCGCTGTAGAAGTCCACGTTCGGATACAGCTTGCGCTCGATGAAGTAGTCGTCGTGCAGAGCGATGTCTTCCAGATTTCTTGCGATGTCGAGCAGCGGGTCGTCCATCCCCATGAGCTTCAGAACGTTGTCGGCCTGCTCTTTGAGTATCTTTGCGCGCGGGTCGAAGTTCTTGTACACGCGATGTCCGAAGCCCATAAGCCGGAACGGGTCGTTCTTGTCCTTCGCCTTCTCGATGTACGCTTTGTAGTCCCCGCCGTCATCCCGGATATGCTCGAGCATCTCGATGACTTCCTGATTTGCTCCGCCGTGCAGTGGGCCCCACAGAGCGCAGATGCCCGCCGATATCGTGGAGAACAGGCCCGCGCCGCTGCTCCCGACCATGCGAACGGTGGACGTGCTGCAGTTCTGCTCATGGTCGGCGTGGAGGATCAGCAGCAGGCGAAGCGCCCGCTCAAGCACCTCAGGAACCTCGTAATCCTCCGAGGGGTGAGAGAACATCATGTTCAGGATGTTTGCGATGTAGCTCAACTCCGGCTTCGGATAGACGAACGGCTCGCCGATGGACTTCTTGTAGGCGTACGCGCTGATCGTCTTCGCCTTTGCCAGCACCCGCAGGATGTTCAGCTCGTCCGTGCCTTCGGGATAGTATCCGGACAGCGAACCCACCATCGCCGAAAGAATCGCCATCGGGTGCGTCATCGGAGGGAAGTTGTTGAAGAAGTTCTTCATATCCTCGTGGATGAAGCTGTGCCGGGTCATCAGCCGCGAATACTCGGCCATCTCTCCGGGAGTGGGGAGGGCGCCGTAGATGAGGAGATAGGCAACCTCGATGAACGTGGCGCGCGATGCGGCGATCTGCTCGATCGGGTATCCCCGGTATCGCAGAATGCCGTTCTCGCCGTCAATGAACGTGATGGCGCTCTTGCACGAGCCCGTGTTCGCGAAGCCCGGATCAATCGTAATCGCGCCCGTCTGGCTTCTCAGCGATGTGACGTCAATCCCGACCTCGTTCTCGGTTCCGACGACGACCGGTAGCTCGTGCTCGTCTCCGTTGAGGATAAGTCTGGCTGTGTTCATTGCGTCCGTTCTCCTCTGCGATGAATCCCCCGTTTGCGCTGCCGGTGCATCCAGGGGGAAAGTGTATGATAGTCAGCGCCCGCAGGCGGTGTCAACGGCGCGTGGGCTTTTGGGGCGGCCGGCCGGTTCCGTCCGGGGTTATCTATGCCAGCCGAAGTACGCCAGCAGCCCGGCGGCGGCAATGGCCGCGGCGAGCACCGCGATGTCCTTCACAAGCGCCCACCACTCCCTCTGCGCATCGTCCAGCCGCCGTCCCTGGCGGCGCACCTTCGGCCTCGCCTCTTCGTTGCTCATCTTGAGCCCTTTCTGCCGGCAAGCAGCCGGTTTCCGGCAAGCAGCCGGTTTCCGGCAAGCAGCCGGTTTCCGGCAAGCAGCCGGTTTCCGGCAAGCAGCCGGTTTCCGGCAAGCAGCCGGTCCAGTTCCTTCTGAGTGTCTTCCCGCGCTTCCCGAAGCGCCTCGCGCGGGGTCATATCGCCGTGTATCGCAAGATCAACCGCGCGCTTCAGGGCGCTCATGTAAAACGCCTGGGCCGGCATCACCGGGCGCTGATGCCGCGTCTCCTCCAGTATCTGCAGAAATGCGTCGTAGTGCGGAGGCTTCCGAACCGACGGGTCGAAGTAGCGGCTCTTGCGGTAACCCGGAAGCAGGCCCGCCTCCCGCGCAACCGTGCAGGTGCCATCGGGGTCGGACGTCATCCAGCGGATGTACTCCCACGCGGCCTCGGGCTGCTTCGCCCCGGACGGAATCGCCATGCACCAGCCCCCGATCCAGCTGCTGTGCTGCTCTCCGAAGGCCGGAGCCGGAAGAAACCCCACGCCGTAGTCGAACTTGCGCGGCGCGTACATCTCGATGTCTTTCAGCGACGAAATGTGCAGGCACTGCATC
>JAGVUD010000331.1 GCA_019136435.1 Armatimonadota bacterium
AGGCCACCGGATACGCGCTCGCAATTGTGGGAGCGCTGGTCTATTTCGGGATACCATCTACCCCTGGGATCATCTCTCCGGTCACTGACCCCGCATTCGCCCGTGCCACCGCGGCCGCCGGAGTGAGGGGCGGCCTGCTCTGCCTCGTGCCCGCCGCCCTGGCAATTCTGTACGACGCTTCTTTCCGCGTAAGAGAAGTGTGGACGGGCAGGCGCAGGTCCAAGACCGTGGCTGTTTCTTCGGACGCTATTGTGATGGAGAAGCTGCCCGGTCCTCCGATGCACTGCTGGCAGACGCACTACTGCCGCCCCGCCGTACGCGAGCTGTGCCCGCGCTTCACCGAGAACACCCCCTGCTGGCGGCGCAAGGAAGGATGCTTCTGCGAGGAGCAGATAGCCCTGCGCGCCGCCGCGCTCAAAGAGGGCAGCCAGGGCGTCTACCAGAATGTCCGGAAGTCCCTGGACGGCGGCCCGGGGCGGCGCATCCTCTCGCCCGCCGAGAAGCGTCAGCGCTGCCGGGTATGCCCTATCTACGCCGAGCACCAGCGCTTCAAGTACAAGATTCTCGTCCCCACGGTTTTCGTGGTCACGGGAGCGCTGATGTGGTTTGGCGCGGGCTGGCTGAAGGCTGGCGTGGATGTCTCTCTCACGAAGCTGGACACGCTGATGGCGCAGTTCTCTTTCACGGCCGGCAAGGCCGCCGGAGGGGCAGCGCAGCACTCTTTGCCACCCGGCCTGACGCAGGCTATGGACAGCGGCATCGTGTTTGTTGCCCTCATAGCATTCCTGAGCATACTGGTGCTCACATGGTTGCTCCGGCTGGTGGAGTATCTGATCTTCAAGGTACAGGTCTAGGTCTTGGATATCGTTCTTATTGAGACACTCGTTCAGATGTTGCAGGGATCGGAGGCTGAGGAGTTGACGGTCGCGGCGGGAGAGCTTCAGGTGAGAATCCGGCGGGGACACTCCACGGATTGGCATGAGGCTGAGCCCCTCCCGGACTCTGGGGGCGTCGAGACAGCCGTCCAGCAGCCCGAAGCGGCGGCGGACAACCTGTCCCGTATCAGCGCGGGCATGGTCGGGATATTCCATCCGGCCGCGGAACTGAAGCCCGGCACGCATATGCAGCCCGGACAGGTCATCGGCGTCATCGAGTCCATGAAGCAGATCAACGAAGTCATCAGCCCCGACGCGGGCGCGGTGCGTGAGGTTCTGGTGGAAGACAGGTCGCCGGTCGAATTCGGACAGGTGCTTGTCACGATAGAAAAGGGGAGCGAGGGTCATGCCGCCAGTTAAGAAAGTGCTCATCGCCAACCGCGGCGAGATAGCCGTGCGCATCATCCGCGCCTGCAAAGAGATGAAGATCGCCACGGTCGCCGTCTATTCCACCGCGGACGCTGACAGCCTGCACGTTCAGATGGCGGACGAGGCTGTCTGCATCGGCCCACCGGCCAGCAAAGACAGCTACCTGCACATGCCCAATATCATCAGCGCCGCCATCATCACCGGCGCCGATGCGGTGCATCCGGGCTACGGCTACTTTTCCGAGTCGCCAAGCTTCACCGAGGCATGCGAGTCGTGCAACATCCGGTTTATCGGGCCTCCGGCCACCGCCATCGAGAAGATGGGCGACAAGGCCAAAGCGCGCGAGATTGTGACATCCGCCCGGGTGCCGGTGATTCCCGGGGCTAAGGGGATTATCGCCAACGACCAGGACGCGCTGCGCACGGCTCAGAAGATCGGCTATCCCGTGCTGATCAAGGCGTCCGCCGGGGGCGGAGGGCGCGGAATCCGGCGCGTGGACCGGCCGGACGACCTGCTGACCGCTCTTAAGACCGCCATGGCCGAGGCGGAGGCGTCTTTTGGAATTGCGGACGTGTACGTCGAAAAGCTGATCGAGAACGCCCGGCATGTGGAGGTCCAGATTCTGGGCGACAAGCACGGGCACTACGTGCACCTGGGCGAGCGGGAATGCTCGATTCAGAACAGCAGGCGGCAGAAGATGATCGAGGAGGCCCCCTGCCCCATCCTCGACGCCGACACGCGCAAGAAGATGGGGGCCGCCGCCGTGCGCGCCGCCAGAGCCGTCGGATACTGCAGCGCGGGCACGGTCGAGTTTCTGGTGGATGCCGACAAGAAGTTCTACTTCATGGAGATGAACACGCGCATTCAGGTGGAGCATCCGGTCACGGAAGCTGTGACCGGCCTCGACCTGGTGAAGCTTCAGCTTGCGATTGCGGCTGGTGAGAAGCTGCCCTGCACTCAGCGTGATATCAGCTTCCGTGGGCATTCCATCGAGTGCCGGATCACGGCGGAAGACCCCGAGCGCGCTTTCCAGCCTTCCGTCGGCAAGATCAACCGGCTCGCCTGGCCGGGCGGCCCGGGAGTGCGCATTGACTCCCACATGTATCAGGGCTATACGGTGCCGCCCTATTACGACCCGCTGCTGGGCAAGCTGATCGTGTGGGGGAAGGACCGCCAGGAAGCAATCGCGCGCATGCTGCGCTGCCTTGCAGAGATGCGCATAGAGGGACTGAAGACCAACACCGCACTTCATTCCCGGATTCTGCTGGACCCGAACTACCAGAAGGGCGAGTTCAACACAACCTTCGTGACGCGCAAGCTGGCGGACGCCGGGCGCGAAGCGGCATGAATTCGTCGTCCCGCAAGCAGATTATGCGCGCGGCGCGCGAGCTTGCGCTCAACCTTCTCTTCCAGATGGACGTTGCACGGCTGAGCTTCGAGGACGCGGAGCGCGCGGCATTGGAGCACGCGAAGGTGAACCCCGAATCGCTGGATATCGGCATCGCGCTTGCCCGCGAGACCTGGGTGCGCGCCGACGAGTTCGACGCCACGGCGACGGCGCTGGCGCCGGACTGGCCGAGCGAGCGGCAGCCGAGCGTTGACCGCAACATCCTGCGCCTGGGGCTGTACGAGCTGGAGTATCGCAAACAGACGCCGGTAGCGGTGGTGATTGACGAGTCGGTCGAGCTCGCGAAGCTGTACGGCACGGCTGAGTCAGCGAAATTCATCAACGGCGTGCTTGACAGGGCGGCGAAGGCACGCACGTCAGGAGAACAGGGAAAGGCGGACGATGGCGACGCTGCTTGACGGATCCGCGACAGCGCGGGAGATACGCGCGGAGATTGCCGCGCAGTGCGGGAATTTCGAACGGGAGACGGGGGTACGCCCCAGGCTGGACGTGATTCTGGTTGGCGATGACCCGGCCTCGGTGACGTACGTTCGCATGAAGCAGAAGGCGTGCGCGGCGGCGGGGATGGGCTCGGAGATCCACGCGCTGCCGCCTGACGCATCGCAATCGCAAGTCATGGATTTAATCGCAAGCCTTAACAAAAATATACACGTCCACGGCATTCTCGTGCAGCATCCGGTTCCAGCGCATCTGAACGAGCAGGAGATACTGGACGCCGTCCATCCGGCAAAGGATGTGGACGGAATCTCCAGCGAGAGCCTCGGGCGGCTGCTTACGGGCATTCGGGGCTTCAGGCCATGCACCCCGAAGGGGATCGTGCGGCTTCTCGACAGGTACGAAGTGCCGCTGAAGGGCAAGACGGCGGTTGTCATCGGCCGAAGCATCATCCTCGGAAAGCCCGCTGCACTGCTCCTGCTCGAGCGTCACGCGACGGTGACGATCTGCCACAGCCGCACG
>JAGVUD010000017.1 GCA_019136435.1 Armatimonadota bacterium
TCAGGCGGAGTCACCGGCAACACGTCGGCGAGTTTCGACGGAACTGACGACCATGTCGCTCTGCCTGCCTTCAACGACAGCTTTGGCAGCGGGATGACCATCGAGTTCTGGGCGCGTCCAACCGCATCCCGCAACTATGCCCGGTTCCTGGATTTGGGCAACGGAGCCCCGAGCGACAACATACTGCTGTACCGAGCCGACACCAGCAATAACCTCAACTTCGGGGTGTTCGACGGGGCAAACAGCAGCAACGTCACCGCTGTGGGTGCAATCATCAACAACGAGTGGCACCACTATGCGGTTGTTCTGAACAGTGACAGGACAGTGAATGTCTATCGCGATGGAACCGCTCTTGCGGTATCGGGCCGGCTATATATGCCGAACCCGGTGAACCGCACCCTCAACTACATCGGGCGCAGCAACTGGGCGTCCGACGCGTACTATGCGGGAGGCTTGGACGAGTTCGCGATCTACGACCGTTCGCTGACGCAGACCGATATCCAGGCGCACTACAACGCACGCGCCAGCGCGGAGACCTACCGCCAGCTCGTGCTCGCCCATAGCCCGTGGGCCTACTACCGCTTCGGCGAATCGAGCGGGACAACAGCCGCCAATCTCAACGGCGGCCAGGGCTGGTCGTCCGGCACCGGCTTCAAGGTCGACGCGACGAAGCCCGTCAACCCTGGCGCAAGCTGCAGCGACGGCAAGGCGAGCGGCGAGTGGCGCAGCACCAGCGCGCCCACCTTCACGCTCTCGGGCGCCACGGACAGCGGCTCGGGTCTGAAGACGACGGCAACCCAGCGTTACAAATACTACTGGGGCACGAGTTCAGCCGGAACACCGGCGACTCTCGATGACGAGTCCGTGCAGCCCGGCACATTGTCCGCGGACGGGACGTACTACCTCCGAGTTCAGACCCAGGACAACGCGGGCAACTGGTCGGATGCGGCCACGGTCTTCACATACAAGTATGACGGCACGAAGCCCGTGAATCCGTCCGCTGTTTGCAGCGACGGCAAGGCGAGCGGCGATTGGCGCAACACCAGTGCGCCCACCTTCACGCTCTCCGGGGCGTCAGATACCGGCTCGGGTCTCAAGACGACGGTAGCCGAGCGCTACCGATACTACTGGGGCACGACTTCAACGGGAACACCCGCGACGCTCGATGATGAGTCGGTCCAGCCCGGAACTCTGACCGCGGAAGGTACCTATTACTTGCGCGTTCAGACCCAGGACAACGCGGGCAACTGGTCGGACGCGGCGACGGTCTTCACTTACAAATACGATGCAACGAAGCCCGTCAACCCCACCGCCGCAACCTGCGGCGACGGCAAGGCGAGCGGCGTGTGGCGCAACACCAGCGCGCCCACCTTCACGCTCTCGGGCGCTTCCGATAGCACATCGGGCCTGAAGACGACGGCAACCCAGCGCTACAGGTACTATCTGGGCACAAGCTCGTCGGGAACCCCGGCGACGCTCGATGACGAGACAGTGCAGCCCGCGTCACTCACCACGGAGGGCAAGTACTACCTCCGCGTGCAGACGCAGGACAACGCCGGAAACTGGTCGGACACCGTGACCCTGTTCGAATACTGGTATGACGGCACGAAGCCCGTCAATCCCACTGCGGCCTGCAGCGACGGCAAGGCTACCGGCGAGTGGCGCAACACCAGTGCGCCCACCTTCACTCTCTCGGGCGCCTCGGACGGCGCTGGCTCGGGTCTGAAGACGACGGCAGCCGAGCGCTACAGATACTACTGGGGTACCAGCGACACCGGAACGCCGTCGGCTCAGGATGACGAGCAGGTCGTGCCCGGCGCTCTGAGCGCGGACGGCACGTATTACCTGCGAGTGCAAACCCTGGACAATGCGGGCAACTGGTCGGATGCGGCGACGCTCTTCACCTACAAATACGATGCGACGCCTCCCGCCGCAGCCCCGGCTGTTTCGACCACGTCGAACGCCAGCGGCATCATAGTCAACTTCACCGCTGGCTCCGACAGCGGCGCGAACCAGTCCGGGCTGGCCTCGGCGGCCTACCGTGTGACGCGCGCGGCGTTCGGCGGCTTCGACAGCGGCCCGCTCGCCTCGACCGCCCCGGCCGTTGATACCGAGGCGCTGACCGAGCTTGCCGAAGGCGATGTGGCGGCCTATACGATCAAGACCTGCGACGCCGCTGGCAACGAGAGCACTTCCACAGTGACCGGGCGCAAGAGGCTCGCGGGAACGGCGTGGATCTACTCTACCGGCGCTTCTTCGATGGCGGCGCCCGGGCTCATCCCGAATGCCGGTTCACCGGCTACAACGGGCGTGTTTGCCGGCTCCAACGACTACCGCCTGCACGGAATGGATCCGGGCGCCGGCGGAATGCTGTTCGGCCCGGTGGACACTGGAGCGCTGGTGCAGGGCACGGTGCTCGACCGCACCGCCCCGATCAAGGACTACGCGGCTTACGGGCTTGCGAACCCGATGGTCTTCGCATCGTCGCTGGACGGCAACGTGTATGCGCGCAAGTTCGCCGCCTCTGCCTGGTCCGAGGCGTGGACCCGGCAGGCCGTCACAGCCGGGTATCCGGTGAAGGTGAAGCCCGCCGGTCAACTGCAGGTACCGCTGACAGCCGGCCCGCGCTCCGGGCAGACCCGGAATCTCGTGGTTGCCGGAACGTATGCCAACAACCTGAGCAACAGCTTCGTTGCGATGGACATGGAAGACGGCGTGGTTCTGTGGACGACGACACCCGGGAACCTCGCGTATGTTACGGGAAGCCCGGTAATCTCGGGCACGACAGCCTACTTCACCAGCTACTCAGCGTCGGGCAGCCCGAGCGTATGGGCGGTGAACCTGACGAACGGCGCGGTTCTCTGGAGCCGGAGCGGCGTCGGCGATATCAGCGCGGCTCCGGCGATCTCGGGCGATGGCTCTGTCCTCTACGTGGGCAACAACGCCGGGACGATGTATGCGTTCTCGACTGCGAACGGAACGAGCCCGGCGCTCTGGACCAGCGCGCTCGCGGACGGGCCGGTGTACGGCGCTCCGTGGCCGTTCGGCGGGACGCTGTTTGTGTCCACGCGCACGAGGGTGCACAAGCTAAGCGCCGCGACAGGCGCTTCGGATGGTACGGGGTGGCCTGTACCGGTGTCGCGGCCTTCCATCCCGGTTGTCGGCGCATCCGGCAAGCTCTACGTGGGCGCGTCAGGCGGCAACATCTACCAGATCGACATCTACACCGGCGCGGCCATCGCCAAATCCCTGGGTGTGGCGGCGGGCACCATCGGTGACCCGGTTCTCGGGACGGATGCTCCTGAGATGTACGTTGGAGCGGCGGACGGACGCATTTACAAGATCGCGCTGCCGTTCGAGTAGGGGCGGCATTATGCTGGAGAGGGGGCGTCCTGAACGGACGCTTCCTCTCCAGCCAGTCTTCTGGCTTACGCGCGCGCATACCTGAGATGACAGTTGCCATCGCAAGCGCGCCCGTTGCACGTTTTTCTGGCTGATCTGAGGGATACGGAGTCCGGAATGACCCGAAACAGCATTATTCTGTTACTGATAATACTTGCCCTGAGCGCGAACGCCGCGCCGGCCGCCACCGTACTGGTGCGATTCTACAAGCACGGCGATCTGGCG